>NZ_JBFRLX010000114.1:0-16116 GCF_041470165.1 Vibrio sp. 10N.286.46.A8 | reverse complement strand
TAATTTTTTTGTTAACTTGATCTTATAAAAATAATTTCCTTCGATCAATACTGTGTATGAATCATAAACAAGAGAGTCATACGTATTCTCATTAACTGAATGACTGATTAGGGCCATTCAAATAAGGAAATTAATATAATGAATAAACGACACTTCAATCGCTTGGTTATGCCACTTTTGGCTGCTTCGGTATGCCTTAGTACAGCGTCTTTTGCAAAAGACCAATGGCCTGATTTACCTGTTGGTATGAAAAGCGGGATCAGCGCTCAAGTAGGGAGCAAGCTTTACGTGGGCTTAGGGTCTACCGGGCAAGACTTCTACATGTTGGATCTGGAGTATGTAAAGAAAGGCTGGCAAAAGAAAGCGGATTTCTCAGGGCCTGCGCGAAGTGGTGCAACAGCAAGTGTCGTTGGTGAAAATATTTATGTTTTTGGTGGCTCTGGTAAGAACAATTCCAGTGATGCGGCTCCTGTCCTTTTTGATACCGTTTACCGCTATGACGCTGGCGACAATACTTGGGCCCGTGTGAATACTCAGACGCCAGTAGGGTTACTCGGGGCGGCTTCGTATTCGCCTGATAACAAACAAGTGCTGTTTTTTGGCGGCTATAACAAAGGTTACTTTGATAAATACTTGGCAGACATTAATACGACAAGCAGAAAAGATCAGCCTGAAAAATGGCAAAAAATCGTCGATGACTACATGGGAATGAAGCCACTAGATTACAAATGGAATTCAAACGTTGTTAGCTATACACCTGAAACCGGGACATGGAAAGAGTTAGGCTCTTCTCCTTACCTGCCTAACTGTGGTTCCGCTTTGGTTAAGCAAGGTGCTAAGGCGACGTTGGTGAGCGGTGAGATAAAGCCAGGACTAAGAACTTCTGAAGTGAAGCAGTTTGCTTTTGGTGCGTCTCAACCTTGGATGAGCTTACATGACTTGCCTAAGCCATCAAACCAACAGACTCAAGAAGGCGTTGCAGGCGCGTTCGCCGGAGAAAGTAACGGTGTTGTGATCGTGGCGGGTGGCGCTAACTTCCATGGCGCGAAAGGGGCATTCGAACAAGGGAAAATGTTTGCGCATAACGGTTTTGGTAAAGCGTTTAATCCTGAAACGTATGTGTTGAAAAATGGGCTTTGGGCGCAATCTACCGATTTACCATATGGCCTGGCTTATGGGGCTTCTTTTACCACTGATGAGGGTGTATTGGTGATTGGCGGAGAAGATAGTAAGCGTGCGGCACGTAAAGAAGTGTATTTGCTTTCTTGGGACGGCAAAGCTGTTCAAGTCACTCATTAATTTACGGGGTTAAGTATGTCACTTTCTATCGTTACGTATCCTGACTTTCCCGTTGAAATTAAAAACGCTGTCGGTGCTCGAATTGGCGACCGAATCTTCGTAGGGTTGGGCAGTGCAGGAACGCAGTTTTATAGTCTAGATTTGAACGCAACTGAACGTGGTTGGAAATTGATGGCAGCGTTTACTGGTGTGGTTAGGAATGATGCCGTCATGGTCGCGAGTGGTAGTGCCATTTGGGTGTTCTCTGGCGCCGGATTACAGGAAGGTTGTGAGAGCGTCCAAGTGCTTACGGATATTCACCGGTTTGATATTGAAAACGACGAATGGCAAACGGTCGTATCGGAGATCCCAGTCGGTTTACTCGGTGCTAGCGGTTGTGAAATCGCACCTGGAAAAATCGCGTTTTGGGGAGGATATAACAAGCCCTTATTTGATGACTTTCTAGCAAAGCTAAGCAAGATAGACTCAGCGCTTGAACCCGAAAAACATCAAGCCGCTTTGGTTGAATTTATGTCGATGCTACCGGATCAGTACGGTTGGAATCAGGACATTTGGTTGTTCGATTGCGAAACGTTGCAATGGCGAATCCTAACAGAAAATCCATTTCCAGCTAACTGTGGTGCGAGCCTAATACAAGATGACAATCAGGTGGTGTTGGTAAACGGAGAAATCAAACCTGGGCTGCGCAGTACCCAAGTAAAACAATTTACTTTTTTGTCCATAGAAGAAGTGAAGAGCACTACGTTGCCGAGCATTCAAGACTCCCCCCAAGAGCATGAAGGTTTAGCCGGCGCGTATGCCGGGCTGGTGAAAGGCCAGTATTTGGTTGCCGGAGGCGCATTTTTCATCGGTAGCCAGAAGAAAGCGAGAGAAAAGCAGTGGTATACCCATCAAGGGTTAAGCAAGCATTATGCTGGTGATGTTTGGTGTTTACAGGAGCAACAATGGCGGCGGGTAGGTGAACTGCCCACAGGCCAAGCTTATGGCATCTCGATTTCCAGTGAACAAGGTCTAATTATCATTGGAGGTGAAAACGCAAAAGGACAAGGACTACAAAGTTGTTATTTGATTAATTGGCACGCATAAGCCGCTCCCCCTATAGGTGACTTACGCGTAAAGAGCCGACCCTAAACGTTATTTAATGGGTTCGGTTTGATTTAGGACCAATTGAACAGCAAACACTTTGATGGTTTACCTCAGAGGCGTGAAGCCTCTGAGGTTATTGTCTATTGATAGTAAACATCAGCAGTTGGTGCTTGTTGTTCTCCGTTCTATTTAAGGAGAATTAAAGTGAAAAATAGAGAACATTGTTTAAAAGGAATTAACCTGTTAGCGAGCGTTGCAATTGCTTCATCCTTACTCGTAACTTTTCAAGCTAACGCCGTTGCTCCTAACATTCGCGATACCATCGTTTTTAAAGGTGGAGAAGGTGGCAGTAGCCATTATCGTATTCCGTCTATGGTCGTCGCGGCCGATGGGTCTTTAGTCGCTTTTGCGGAAGGAAGAGGAACATCCGGAGATCCCGGAAATGGTGCTCCAACAAGTATAAAGAGCCGTCGTTCGACAGACAATGGCCAGACATGGTCCGCGTACCAAGCGATCCAAGAAAATTCAGCCGAGGCATACTCTGACCCTCGCCCGATGTTAGATGCCAGTAATGGCAGAATATTCGTCTTTTATACGAAGTGGGACATAAATTGTGCCCAAAACCGTAGTTGTGTTCCATTTGATGATCCTAACCATAAGCTATTGTTCAAAACCAGTGACGACAATGGACAAACGTGGTCGACAGAAACGGATGTTTTAGATCAAGTCCGCGATGTGAACTGGTTTGCAAATGGTGATTCGACTCATAACGGCAGAGCCACATGGTCTTATACACCAAGCGCTAGCCAAGTAGCGCAGGCAGCAGCCTCCGGTTGGCAACTCGATTGGAACTCTAGAGTCGCGAATGGAGCATGTAACGTCCAATATTATGGTGATGGCAATACTCGTTACCTTGTTGATTTGGTCGTAAATGATGATAAATCAGTCAAAGCGGTTTTATATGGAAATGGGAGCAACATCGAATACCCACTTAATTTTGATATTGGTGGCTACCATGATTATCAAATTGTCGGTAGTGGCAGTAGTGCGAGCTTTTACGTCGATGGGACGCTGATTGCGAGTGGTTGGGGCGGTCAGTCTCATAGCGGTAAAACGGTCACGTGGGGTAATGGGTGCTCGTCGACTTCGGGCAGTTCAGCTTATAAAACCATCGGCTTTTCTATTGCTAACACTGCAGTGGCTCAGTTTGATGCTTCTTTAATGCGCCGAGTCGACGGTAGTGTGATTAACCACCCTGCGGAACAAGGTTGGGCTAAGACTGGGGCCAATGGTGGGCATGGTGACCCAGGTTGGAAGAGTATTAATGCAGGCCCGGGCCAAGGGATTCAACTGAATTCGGGTCGTTTGATTTTCCCTGCAATTGTTCTAGATGCGTTTGAACAATTGTCGGTTGTTTCTATTTACAGCGATGATCATGGGGTTTCGTGGCAGGCAGGCCAACAAACACCGACCTACGCCCAAGAACCAAGTGAAGCCGATATGGCTCAGCTTAACGATGGACGCATTTTACTTTCAGCTCGTAACGATGGAGTAACAGGAACGGGTAACTTTAATCGCTATCACTATATCAGCGAAGATAACGGTATTAGCTGGAAAGTGATTGAAGAAACCAGAAACTCAGTGAATGGCACTTTATTTTTTAAACTTGATCAAGTTGACATTGGTCTAGTGAGATACGGCAACGACCGCATACTGATGTCTGGTCCACAAGGCAACGGCGCAGTCAGTTCAGATCGCAATGATTTGGCTATTTGGAGTGCGACGGATAATGGCAGTGGTGTGTACAATTTTACTCACAGAACCCAATTTCGTGATGGGTACAGCGCTTATTCAGACATTGTTATTCTTCCAAATAAAGGAGCGGCAGGCAACGAAGACTTGGGGGTTATTTATGAAGCTAAATCGAGCACTGAAATTCGAGTGATGGTGATGGACATTAATAGCGTCAATTGATTGGAACAGATGCCAGAGCCTTATTTACGCTAGGGCTCTGGCGGATTAATTCAATGAGATGTTTTCATTAACTATAACTTTGGATAAGGGGGAGAGAGTGTTTTCTACATGGATGAACAATATCGGGTTTAAGCAAAAAATAATCATTGGATCCATCATGTTAATGGTGGCCGGTATTGCGGTTAGCAATATGGTTTTGTTTAGTAAATACCAGCAAGATTTAGAGAAAAATCTGATTGAGAAAATAGAGCTGGGCTTGAGCTTAGAGTCTTACAAGATAGAGCAATGGCTTGCGTCTAATGTTGGTAATTTGGAACGTTCGGCAGAGTACTTCCAAACAAGGCGCAGCCCCAAAGAGATGGTGACAGCGTTAGGCTTAATGGCAGAAACAGACAGCGTGGACGATGTGGTTATCGCGTTTGTTGATGGCACTGGGTTTTCTGCAAAAAATGGTATGTTAGACGTGACCGAGAGCGACCCGCGTAAGACGCAATGGTTTACTCTTGTGATGGAAACGAAACAAACCAGCGTGACCGATTTTTATCAAGATCCGAAAACGGGAAAATCGACGGTCAGTATTGCAGCTCCAGTCAAATACGGCGTGCTGACGCTAAATATACACTTAGAACGTTTTAGTACATTTCTTAAAAAATCCAATATCGAGACGGCAGAAGAAACCATCTATAACCAACAGCAGCAGGTTTTATTTTCAACGTCTTCGTCTGACATTCTAGGGCAGTCACTGCAAAATAGGTTCGTTGCGGATGCTATTGGTGACCGCTTTCTGGAACAATTACAGGGGGTGTTTAAATACACCAAAGACGACAATGTATCCCTTTTCTTATCTCAAAGCTTTAGAGTGCTTGGTGAACAAAAGTGGCACCTTACACTAGAAGCTAATGAACAAATTATTGATGAAGCGTTGAAAGATGCTTGGCAGCAGTTATTGATTGGGGGAGGGGTTTCTGTCGTTATTGCAGCCATGATTTTAATTGCAACTCTAGGGTATTTGTTCCGTCCCATTGTCGCACTTAAAAAAGTCGTGATTAGCCTGTCGTCCGGGGATTGTGACCTCACTCAGAGATTACCTGTAAAAAATAATGATGACTTAGGGCAAATAGCGAAGGCCATCAACGAGTTTATTTCTAATCTGCAATTGATGATGAAAGAGGTCTCGGAGTCATCAGATCAAATTACACACTCTCTTAACCTAGTACACGACCAAGCGGATTCAAACCTGAATAAGCTCAATAGCCATGCGTTAGAAACGGAGCAAGTGGTGACCGCCATGACTGAAATGACGGCTTCTTCTGAATCGGTCGCGCAAAGCACGGTTTCCGCATCGGAGTTTACTCAGACCGTCATCGGTGACATGACGCAATCGCAACAGGTGGTTGGTGAAGCGGTGATCTGTGTTGAAGCTTTCGTTGATCAATTTGAGGTAATGGCTGATCGCGTGACTCAAATGAGTGATGGAGCATCTCGAATCAACGAGGTATTAACCGTGATCGGTGGCGTTGCAGAGCAAACCAATTTATTGGCACTTAATGCTGCGATTGAGGCGGCAAGAGCTGGCGATCAAGGAAGAGGTTTTGCGGTTGTCGCTGATGAAGTCAGGGCATTGGCGGCTCGTACTCAAACAAGTACCAATGAAATAGATGCGATGCTGTCAGAGTTAACGTCCCTTTCGCTTGGAGTGGCCAATAGTATGGGCAAAACGAGTGAAGCAAGTCGTTCTACTGTAGAGCGAACAGCTAAAATATCTCAACGTTTGGTATCGATGGAACATTCGGTAAATAACGTTGCTAGTTTAACCTCGCAGGTGGCGGTTGCCTCGCAACAGCAAAGCCTTGTAGCAGAGGAGATTAACGGCAACATTAGTACCATTAACCTCATCGCTGGCGAACTTATCGTGAGTGCTAAGGCTACACAATCTAACATTGGCAATTTACTGGGTTCCAATGAAAAGTTGAAAAACGTGGTGCGGAAATTTCGTGTATGAAACGGATTCATGTAAGAAAAATAAATAATTCTATAGGTTAGGCATGATTAGCTTTGCCGCTTGAGGACTGAATAGCTATGTACCAAAAATTCTCTTTTTCTTTCAATGTGCCGAAACAAGTCATTCTATTTTTTGTGGTATTACTACAAGCTTGTTTGGGAGGAACGTACTCATGGTCTGTCTATGATGCCGTATTCATTAAGCAATACGATGTGCCTGCCGCGTTAGCCTCAGCCCCTTTTAACCTATTTTACGTTGTGTTCCCAATTATGCTGCTTTTTGCCAGTAAGCTGATTGATCGCTTTGGCCCTAGACAATGCGCAATATTAGGTGGGGCTCTATTCGGATGCGGCTGGATGCTTGCGAGTTTGGGTGCTCACAATTTCTACTACATTCTAGCGGGCGTAGGAGTGTTAAGTGGCTTAGGCGTCGGGATCGCTTATTTGATTCCAATTACTGTAGGGGTCGCTTGGTATCCAGAACAGCGTGGGCTCGTTATTGGTCTTGCCGTTGCAGGGTTTGCTGGTGGGGCGGCATTGGTGAGTCAACTCGCGCAGTATTTTCTTACTGCTGGAGTGTCTCCATATGAGTTACTTGGCGGTGTTGGTGTAGGTTACATTTTCATTGCTATTTTTTCTGGGTTGTTCATGTCCTACCCCGCAATCATGGCTTCAGGATCAACCGGGAAGGTGCGCCTAATTTCCGTTGTTCAAGGACGGTTGTTCCAAACGTTGTTTTTTGCCATGACAGCAGGTTTAACTGCAGGGTTTTTTATTAATAGTAAGCTTGCCCTTTTAAGTAATGATTATGGAATAGAACTGATCATCTCTGCTGTTGCTATGTTTGCCTTAAGCAATGCCGTGGGGCGTGTCGTTTGGGGTTATCTGAGCGATAAGTGGCTTCCTAGTAAGGCCATTAAGTTAAATTTGTTTATTCAGGCACTGGTACTTTCTATTAGTCCTTTGCTATTGCAATCAAATTTTGGGACGGCGTTTTTGGCTGTAGTCACTGGTTTTAATTACGGTGGTGTCTTGGTGTTATACGCGTCGACAGTGGGCTATTACTGGGGAAACAATGAGATGAAAAATGTCTATGCTGTTTTGTTTCTCTCTAACATTTTGGCTGCGTTGATTAATATTGTGTTGGGAATCTTGTATTCTTCGATAGGGCTTAATATACCGATTGTATCGGTACTGTTGTTACTGGGCATCGCCTATGTATTAACTGGGCAGTATTTGAAAATCAAAGCCAGCGCAACACCCCCTGCAATGGCAAATGATGCGCAGTAAAAGGAGGCGATAGAGTATATGCCGACATGGAAAATCGCCGGCTAACCCTCAGCCAGATGAGCTTAGTTAAGCCTATCGCCTTAAAATAGTTGCTATGGAGCGATTAAGCTTAAGACATTACAACGCACAGGTGGAAGAAACTTGCGTGATGATAAAAGTGTTGAACAAACTTGCTGGGTTAGGAATACCTGAAACTTGTCGTATTGATTAAGAATCACTCGAAGCATAGCGACTCTGTCTCTAAAGTGAGTTGCGCAACAACGTTGGGTGTCACTGGCATATATTTTATTGAGCCAATTGTTAATCCAGAGGCTCATCCAAGCAGATAAGTTACGCGAGAGTATTTAAAACATAAAATCCGATACAGCGCCGTCGATGCCATAGTCTTGATTTGATTTTGCTGGTATTTTGGTTTCTTTCAAAATGAGCTTGTCATCTTTAAGTTGTAAGTAAATATCTTCTCCAGATTTAAGCTGTAGCTTATAACCAACAATCACGGAAGAGCTCATGCCATTGACCTCAAAGTGCTGTTCATCAGCAATAAAGTTAGAAACAGTTCGTAAGTGAATTCCATCATTTAGCTGGTATGTCGTTTTATTCGGAAATGTTTCATGTCTCAGTAAATTGCAAATCGACTCAATTGATTCGGTTGTAAATGTGATCATAGTCTTGTTTCTCCTTTTTTTTCAATTGTATGGCTTATATAAAAGAGCTAAAACTCTAATCTTAAATGTGCGTATGCGTGCGCATGTTGTGGGGTTCATATTGAATTCAAGGAATGGGAGTGATTATCACTCTTAATTTCTGTGTTTGATGCTAATTAACACTCTAGGTTTGCAATTTTCGAAATCTAAGTTTTCATAATTAGGGTGTTGGCTTATTTAAGAAAAAGAAAAGGATTCGCGTTTTTTGATGATGTATCAGCCAGATTGCTGATGATTTGAAGAGCGCGTTGGCATGTATGGTTAATTTATCGCCCTTTTCATACCAAGACTTTCCTCCCAGTTAGAAAGCGTTATTAAGCCAACGATAAAAACAGTATTAACAAACAAAAGCGCAATTTTGTACAAAAGCTGAAAGAGCCTATAGAGTAGACTGATAAGTCGTTCGATAATTAACAGGCTTGGGGATTGTTATGGAGAACAAGAAACGCTCTAAAGAAAAGGCCGAATATAAGATCACAGAAGAGCTCGGTGGCCTTGAAACCCTTAATGCTGAATACGAAAAGCAGAACTTCTCGCGCCACAGCCATGAGGGCTATACGCTTGGGGTTATTGAGCAGGGCGCTCAGCGTTTCTATCGAACGGGCGGGCATCATATTGCACCACAAAATGCGATTATTTTGGTCAATGCCGACGAAGTTCATAGCGGTCACTCTGCCACTGAAGGGGGTTGGGCGTATCGAGCCATGTATCCACTCCCAGAGCAACTTGCCAAGATCACTCAAGAGCTTAACCTACCGAATTACGGTGCGCCTTACTTCCCAAGAGCGGTTGTTGAAGACCCTGAACTCGCCAATCAATTGAGGTTGGTCTTCAACACGATTGATGAATCCGACAATCGTTTGTTAAGAGAAACCTTGATGTACGGGATGTTGGTTAAACTGATTAGCCGACACGGAAAATCGCCGCTTAACCCTCAACTCGACGGGAAAACTCAGCGCCAGCTTGTCTTGGTGAAAGAGTTCTTAGATGATTTTCCACAAGCCGATGTGTCCCTAGAAGAGCTATCTAAGCTAGCGGCATTGAGCCCGTTTCACTTAGTGCGTTCTTTTCAGAAAGAATTTGGTCTTCCGCCGCATGCGTATCAAATCCAATCTCGGTTAAGGCTTTCGCGTAAGTTATTGAAACAAGGACATACCATTTCAGACACAGCGCAAGAGTGTGGCTTTCATGATCAAAGCCATTTTCATCGACACTTCAAAAAGGCCAATGGCTACACGCCGGGGCAATACATCAAAATGCTCTAAACTTGCATGGCTAAGGCATGGCTAACTTGTGTTAAGTGCGGTTAAGTGCGGCAAACAGAGGGGCATGAAATCGAGCAAGTTTGTACAATCGAACCGACTCAACTCCTCTTACATTGAATAGCCAATGTGAAGAGAGAAAAGAACTATATGGATAGTGAAACAATGGATAGACGAACACAGTTATGGAAGGGCGTTTTAGCGGGAATGCCCTTGAGCATTGCGGTAATCCCTTGGGGAATTCTAGCGGGCTCATATGCGATAGATGCTGGATTGAGTCAGCTTCAAGCGCAAGCGATGTCGGCTATTCTCTTTGCTGGCTCTGCACAACTTGTCGCTGCGGGTATGTTCAAAGCGGGTATTGGTTTAGGCACCATGTTGTTGACCACACTGTTCATCACCTCAAGGCACTTTCTGTACAGCGTATCGATGCGTGACAAAATCAGCCATCTTCCTGCGCGTTGGCGCCTATTACTTGGATTTTGGCTCACCGATGAGCTGTTCGCGATTTGTAGTGGGCAGTCTCAGAAAGAATTTAATCGTTGGTACGCTGCGGGTGTAGGTGGTGGTTTTTACCTCGTTTGGAATATCGCGAGCTTCGTTGGCATTGTCGCGGGAAGCCAAATTCCTTCGCTTAATGAAATTGGGCTCGACTTCGCGGTCGCAGCAACCTTTATCGCCTTGGTGTTCCCATTAATCCGAACTCTACCCGTCGTGGTGTGTGTGGTTGTTTCACTGGTCACTTCGGTTGCCATGTCGGTTAACAATATTGAGGGCGGGCTAATGATTGCAGCGATTGCCGGTATGTTAGCGGGCTTTATCAGCGAATCGTTCCAAGAGCGAAACAACGGCAACAAGACAATTGTGGAGGGGAAATAGAGATGATTTGGTTAACGATATTCCTTATGACAGCGATTGTTTTCTTTAGTCGGTATCTGTTTCTAGAGCCTGCAATCCCGCTTCGATTAAATCAAACCACGCGTCGACTGTTACGCTATTCAAGCCCAGCAGTGCTGACTGCAATTTGGGGGCCGATTGTATTCGCTCCTGAACAAGCATTTTGGCCAAGCTTTGAAAACCCATACTTGATAGGCGCACTTGTGACTGGCTTGCTGATTTGGAAAACAGGCAATGTGCTACTTACGATCGGTGTCAGCATGGCGGTGTTTCTGTTCTATAACCTTGTCGCAGTTGATTACCTTTTCTCGTGAGCTTCAACGTCAACTTAGGCTTTGTGTTTCTCCTATTATTTAAGGGCTGGATAAATATGATTACTTGTTATGTTCGATATGTGATTGATCCTAAAAAGGTAAATGAGTTCGAGACATACGCAAAAATGTGGATTCCTCTGGTTGCTAAATTCGGGGGCCAACACAATGGTTATTTCTTACCGTCGGAAGGGGCGAACAATATTGCCTTAGCACTGTTTACCTTTGAAAGTCTGGCTGCCTATGAAGAATATCGGGTTAAGTCGCTGAGCGATGCTGAGTGTATTAAAGCGTTTGAATTTGCAGACGAAGTTGATTGCATCGTGAGTTATGAACGCAGTTTTTTTAGACCTATTTTAGAGTGATAGACCTTGCAACGTATAGCGTGGTGGCATCTAATGTATTGATTCACTGTTTGTGTGTTTAGGTTTTGGTAAGGAGTTAGTTTGGCTAAGAAATATTATGTGGTTTGGAAAGGTCGTACACCGGGTATTTTTACCACTTGGAACGAGTGTAAATCCCAAGTCGATGGCTTTGCAGGGGCGAGATATAAATCGTTTCCAACACTAGGTGAGGCTGAGTCTGCTTTCGGTGGTAAAACGTCGTCTGCGTCAGGTTCTACAGCGACAAAGCCAAGCTCTGCGGGTAAGGCGACGAAAGTGAAGGTGCCGCCTCTTTCGGAGCAGCAAATCACAGATATGCCTTTTGATATCAAGATCTTTACCGATGGTGCTTGTGAGCCAAATCCTGGTGAAGCGGGGACGGGTTTAGCGGTATACCAAAACAACCAATTAACAGAATTGTGGTATGGCTTGTATCAGCCTGTTGGTACCAACAATACCGCCGAGTTACATGGGCTTAAGCAAGCGTTTATTCTCGCGAAAGAGAAGTTAAACGCGGGTCTGTCTGTTGCGATTTATTGTGACTCTAAGTACTCAATTGATTGTATTACTAAGTGGGCAACGGGCTGGGAGAAAAAGGGCTGGACTAAGTCGGGCGGCGAGATCAAAAACCTCGATATTATTAAGCCTGCGTATGCTTTCTACCAAGAACTGGCTTCAAAAATCACCATCTACCATGTGAACGGACACGTTGGTATTGAAGGTAACGAATTGGCCGATAGAATGTCGATTGTGGCTATTTCATCGAAAGAGCAGGAGCTAGCTCAATATCGTGACATCGAAGATATTGAGTCTATTTTGGCACTTCGAGCCGGCTAGCTCGGCTTCTTAATGGAAAGTTACTGAAAGCCTAAGGCGCCACCAATGGGCAGTGCTAAGACGAGCGTTACATTTCAAATCAATGTAGCGCTCTTTTGTTTTTGTGGTGCTCCGTTTTCTTATGGTGCTTAGTTTTTAATGGTGCTGAGTTGTTCTTGTGATGCTCAGCTGCTTGAGTTAATCCTTATTGAGCTGGGTTCTCTATCCAACGAGATAATTGCTGAGCTTGTTTGATCGAATTAAAACTGTCTTTCACTCTCTCACGTGCCTTTAAACCCATCGATGCTTTATCGTTACTGCTTAGCTGCGCGAAACGCTCAATCGCTTCTCTTAATTCTTCCACGTTTTTTTCGCTAACCACAAAACCTGTCTCTGGTGAGACGATCTCTTTGCATCCCATTATATTGGTGGTAATGACGGGAGTTCCCACGGCCATCGCTTCTTTTAAAACAAGTGGTCCTGTATCCACACACCCAGTTTCGGAAAAACAGAAGGGCGCGATTAGGCTGTCATAGTTCGATAGTTTTTCTTTGACCCACTCGTGAGGTTTAGCGCCAAGAAAGGTCACGTTTCGAGTGAGCCCTTGCTCTTTGACCTGCAATTTTAACTGTTGCTCTAAATCGCCAGTACCGATGATATCGAGATGAATATCGAGAGGTTCGGCAATCGGCGCTAATGCATCAATAAGATGGTGGATGCCTTTTTGCTCGACTAACCGGCCAAGGAAAACAAAGCGAAGTTGCTTCGTTTCGGTTTTTGGGTTGAGTTGGAATTGTTTGGTATTGACTCCGCAGTGCAGGAGCTTAATGTTTCCTTTTGCCATGGTGTTGAAGTCAGCGAGCATGTCTTTGCACACTGCGACCACAAAATCACTCGACGAAATCTTCTGTTCAATATCATAAGCGAACTCGTAAACATCATGACCGTGAGCAACGAACGAGCAGGTGATATTCAGAAGCTTTGCCGCGACGATGGCGTGAGCTGTGGTGTGCTGACAGAAATGCGCATGAACGTGTTCGACGTCATTTTCCGCGAGTTGCAGCGCCAGTTTGAATCCATAAGCGAACAGTGATTTTTTGGGCATACTAGTTTGCTTGGAAACAAAGGATACCGCTCTGACAAAGCCAAACCAACTGATGTTTGTGATCTTACCAATTCGAACATCTCGACCAATTTTAACAATGTCATAGTCAAATGACTTTTCATTCTCCTCTATCTCAAATGCCATCACGCAAACATCGTGTCCACAAGCTTTCACCGAGTCGACTTCTGTTTGGATGAAGGTCTCACTGAGTACAGGATAAGTTGGTGCTATAAATGCTACTTTCTTCATTTTTTGCTCCTTTGACTAATGCTATTAAAGTCAAATAAGCAAAATACGAACCAAGATAAAATCGTAGCTTTGGAGGGCTTTCGGTGGTTTTCCGAAGGTTATCCCTCCAGAAGTCGCTCATTTTCTCAAATTGATAATCAAATTGGAGTTTTGACGCTCATGTCTGATCACCCTGTTCGTCATTTTGAGAGTGTCTGCGTAGGCGACTGATCTAAAAGTGATTTCATAGCAATACACTCTCGGCATAGAACCTGCAACGTCAGCCATATAATGTATAATTCTGGGGGCGTCATTATGGCTAAAGTAAGTGTTGTTATCCCGACCTACAATTGTTTGGATTACCTGCCGAAGGCAATTGGCAGCGTACTTAAGCAGACTCATCAAGACTTGGAGTTGATCATTATTGACGACAACAGCAACGATGGAACGTCTACTTATCTCGCGTCAATCCATGATGAACGCATCATTAAATTATCCACTTTGGGTGTTGGCGCGCCTCAAGCGAGAAACCTAGGGATTGAAAAGGCGACCGGTGAATACATTGCTTTTTTAGACGCGGACGACTTTTGGTTTCCAGAAAAAATAGAGCGCCAACTCGAATTTCATCAACGATACTCAGATCTCGCGATGAGCTTTACTAACTACGAACACCTTACTGAAGACTATCAAGTGATAGTCGACTGCTTTAGTTATTGGTCGCAGTTTCAAGACCAAGATGAAGCGTTTATCAATATTGAAAACCCGTTAGAGTTGATCATTGAAAACAATGTTATTGGAACATCAACGGTGATGGTGAAAGCGGATGTGTTCTCTCAAACAGACAGTTTCAATGCTGACATTAAGTATGGGGAAGATTGGGAACTGTGGCTTCGAATGAGTGAAAGCCATCAGATCGGTGTGTTGAACTCCGTGCAGGTTGGTTACTTGATGAGAGCGAGTTCCGTTACCCAAACGGAAAGTCTTAAATTGAGAAATTTGCAGTCTATAGAGACCATTCTCCAGCGTTACCAAAATGACAATCAACGATGGAACCTACCGACGTCCAGTTTCAAAATTGCAAAGGCAAGAATACTAGAAGGTTACGCCGACTATTACAGAGGCTTACAACAGAACCGACGGGCCATGTCTTATAGCATCCGCTCGTTAGCGTTGGCTCCTCAAAAAAGAACCTTACGACATCTTCTTGGGGACTGTAAAAGTTTCCTAATGCCTGCATTGTAAGGAATAGGTGACTTCTATGGGTTCATTAAAACAGTCGGCCTATTACGCCATCGGCATCGTGATGATGAAAGGGATCTCGCTCGTGATGATCCCCTATATCACCCATAAGATGACGTTGGCTGAATACGGTTCTTTAGAAGCCATCGTCTTGTTGGCTGACATCGGGACGATCTTATTTAGCTTTGGGATTGTTGAGGCAATGTACCGGTATGTGGGCGTCGCTGAGGGTGAAGAAAAGAGAAAGCTTGTCTCGAACTGTTTCACGTTGAGTGTCTTGGTCTGTGTGCTAGGAGGGGCTTTAATTGCTCTTAGTATGCCGTTGTTGTTACTGATGCTTCCCGTCGAGTTCCAACCTTATCAAATCCTACTTTTGCTAATACCGACCATGTTAGATGGTGCGATTTCTATCCCGTTAACATTGATGCGAATGAATGCGATGGCTAAGCGCTTTTGCATGCTCAATGTAATGAAGGCGAGTGTGCAAGCTGCTATGACGTTTGCATTGCTTGAAGCGGGTTATGGCATTGATGGTGTACTAATATCTGCCGCTGTTTCGAGTGTGTTATTGATGCTGTGTTTACTGCGTTATCAATGGCAGGAGATGGGCTCATTTGGCAGCCTCAAATACTCCGCTAAGATCCTAAAGTTTGGATTGCCCACGTTAGTCGGTGGAGCTTCGATGTATATGATCACAGGGCTAGACCGCTGGGTGATGGCGAGCTTTGTGGGCGTTGAAGAACTGGCGATTTACGCGGTCAGTGGTAAGTTTGCGTTGCTTCTTGGCTTACTACTACAGCCTTATGCTTTGTGGTGGTTTCCAAATCGGGTGGCCATGCTGCAACAACCTGATGGTAAGAAAGAGTGTGCGGACAGAGCGCTAGTCGGCGTTAATCTGGCCATTGTGTTGGGTTGTTTGATGATCCTCACTGTACCCGGTTTTATTACTTTGATTTTGCCCAGCAGTTATCAATATGCAGGCACGATTGTCGTGGCACTCTTGGCGATTGGTGTGATTAAGAATGCAGGGGATTACCTTAACCTTGGTTGTTTTAGCGGTGACTCAAGTCAGTCGCAAATGTGGATACAGGGTGGTTGTGCGATCTTAGCAACCATTGGCTATCTTGTTGTGACACCGATTTATGGCGTGTGGGCCGTGGTGGTGGTGCTTTGTGGTACTTATGCCGTGAGGTTGTCACTGCTCTATATCGTGAGCCAAAAAATGGAATATTTACCTTATGATCACCGTAAATGGATGGTAGCGTTGAGTATCGCCATACTTGCGATTACCAGTGACAGGCTTCTTGGTTGGGTGTTGATTGATGTTCATGACTTTGTTTTAGGCAGTTTTGTGGCAATAGTGACGTTAGTCGTCTTTGTTCGATACTCTGTTATTCCTGTTCCGCAAGCGCTGCTTGATAAGTTTACGCTAGGTAAGCAATCACATGTAAGTTGAACTCACTTCATCTAGATCGCGGGAAATCCTGATAAGCGTTTAGAGATATATGAATTATTAATAAT
>NZ_JBFRLX010000113.1:0-21821 GCF_041470165.1 Vibrio sp. 10N.286.46.A8 | reverse complement strand
ATTTAGATGTTTAACAGGCCGTCAAACTTGTTTCTCACTGTTTTCTTAATTACTGCATTTTCCTTATTAACTCCTATACTTGTATCCGCCCAAACCGCGTTGGTTTGGGCTTTTTTTTGTCTAAGATCACGGTGTTTTTTAGGTTAATAGTAGGCACAAAAAAGCCCTCGAAACCGAAGGCTTTCATTACATTAAAGTTCAAAGCATTTCACGATCCGACTAGGCTGCATCATTTTTGATTAACTCGGCTAGCACCGAAAGATCATTGCCGAGATCAACCGAAGCTCCCATTTCCGTTGCAATACCTTCAACCACTATGGTTTGAGTATCACTGCCGCCATTGATTGGAATCGATAGTGCGATATCGTCTCCATCAACAGACACTTCAATCATGCCAAGCAGCTCGGCCATTTGAGTTTCATCTTGTGGGTCTTCAAGTAGATCATTGAGGTCAATCAGATCACCGGCGCCCTCCGTATAAAGCTCAAAGTCTTTAATGATATCGGTCCCATTGTCGAGCGTAGAGTCTAGCCAAGTGAAGATGTTCTCTCCGCTATCTCCAATCAGCAGATCGTTGCCTGACTCGGCATACAAAGGTTCATTACTCGCTGCACTAATAACGTTATATTGCTGCGGTTCTTCGATATCTATGGTGACCGTCTCTACCGTACTTTCTACGCCATTAGAGTCGACCGCGACATAATTAAACTGCGGGTCTTCAGTTACCGCCTCGTTACCTTGGACATAGCGTAACTCCCAACTGCCCCCTGTCGATGACAACTCCATTCCAACGATCGGATTATCTGGTGATGAATAACTAAAATCATATAGAAGTTGGCTATTTCCGGTGTCTCCGGGGTCTTTCTGATACTGCTCTGTATGCGTTGTACCATCAGCAAAGGTATAGAGTACTTCAACATAAACATTACTATTGGTGTTAAATGAACCACCCAAACCATCTAGACCAAAATCAACAACCCCTAATGGATTATTTGTAAAATCGAGGACTAAGGTCTCCTGTTTGTTCATACCTCTACCATCGGTATCACCAATACCAAAACCGACATGAGACTGTTCACCTTGATACTGTTTCAAAGGCTTATTATTGTTGTCTTCAATCGTAACCGTAATCGTATTGCCGTTATCTAGGGTAATAAGTCTTTCGGTTGGTGACACCGCGACGCCCCAATTATAGAAACCATCAACGAGCTCTGGCATATCGTCAGGGTCACCACTGAAGCCCATTTCAAACATTTCTCCAGGCCCGGCAACGAAGCTGATATTGTTTGGGACAAACAACACACCGTTGTCGACGTCAGACTGCACAATTTCTCTCGTGACGCCATTTTCATCGGTATACAAAAGGCTGCCATTGGTTGGCAAACTTTCTATCCGAATATTAAGTGGAATGTCGTCATGATCATCTTCTATATCTGAGATGTAATCTGGCATGCCGCCATCTTCAGAATCGAAGAGGATAGGTATAATCGCGTCCTCATCATTAACGACCGTAAAGCTGGTCGCTTCAGGTGCGTCATTGACACCATTGATTGTTATCTCGATAACATGCTCTACACCATCGATGGCGGTGACGACATATCGCTCAATAACCGTGTCGTCATCGTTCAAGTATTGAACCGCATCGTTATCAACGACATAACTCCATGCCCCTTCAGGAGTAATCGTTAACATTCCTAGTGCAAGTGCATAAGTAGATCCAACAGGGATAAACACGCCATTAGGTTTAAATGCAGGCATGTCACTGGTGTCGACGTCAGTAATCGTTAAAGTACCAGACACCGAGAGTTCGTTGGTATCTTCATTGACATCGACGTCCTCTGTCACTTCTCCCACGTCAGAGTCACCTTCCCCAACCGTAATCTCAGATGGGTCATCGGCACCGTTGATGGTGATGGTCACTTCACTTGTGGTTCCGTCAATCGCAGTAACCGTGTAAACCTCGGTGACAAATTCATCGTCATCGAGATATTGCACATCATCGTTGTCGACGACGTAAGTCCATTCGCCATCGTCGGTAATAGTCAACATACCCAACGCAGTATCATTGGTCGAACCTTCAGGATTAAACGTTCCGTTAGGTTGAAAAGCCGCCACATCGTTAGCATCAACATCGGTAATCGTCAGTGTTCCCGTCGCCATCAAGTCGTTACTCTCCGGGTCAACATCGACATCTTCCGTCACCTCACCCATGTCTGAGTCACCTTCCCCAACCGTAATCTCAGATGGATCATCAGCACCGTTAATGGTGATGGTCACTTCACTTGTGGTTCCGTCAATCGCAGTCACCGTGTAAACCTCGGTGACAAACTCATCATCATCGAGATATTGCACATCGTCGTTGTCTACGACGTAAGTCCATTCGCCATCGTCGGTAATGGTCAACATACCCAACGCAGTATCATTGGTCGAACCTTCAGGATTAAACGTTCCGTTAGGTTGAAAAGCCGCCACATCATTAGCATCAACATCGGTAATCGTCAGTGTTCCCGTCGCCATCAAGTCGTTACTCTCCGGGTCAACATCGACATCTTCCGTCACCTCACCCATGTCTGAGTCACCTTCTCCTACGGTAATCTCGGACGGATCATCGGCACCATTGATGGTGATGGTCACTTCACTTGTGGTTCCGTCAATCGCAGTAACCGTGTAAACCTCGGTGACAAACTCATCGTCGTCAAGGTATTGCACATCATCGTTGTTGACGACGTAAGTCCATTCACCACCATCGGTAATGGTCAACATACCCAACGCAGTATCATTGGTCGAACCTTCTGGGTTAAACACACCGTTTGGTTCGAAAGCAGCGACATCATTATCGTCGACATCGGTGATGGTTAGCGTCCCTGACGTCGCTAAGTTGTTGCTCTCTTGATCAACATCCACATCCTCAGTCACTTCTCCTGTGTCTGAATCACCTTCACCAACGGTTATGTCAGATGGATCATCGGCACCGTTAATAGTGATAGTCACTTCGCTAGTGGTACCGTCACTGGCTGTCACGGTATAAACCTCAGTAACGAATTCATCGTCATCCAAGTACTGAACATCGTCGTTGTTAACTACGTAAGTCCAAGCACCATCAGGGTCGATGCTCAATACGCCTAGCTGTGATTCGTTTGTTGAACCTACGAGGTTAAACTCACCGTCAGCTGAATAGGTAGGAGTGTCGCTGTCTACATCTGTAATTACGATCTGACCAGACGTCACTAATTGATTGGTGATCTCATCTACATCAATGTCCTCAGTCACACTGCCCGAGTCATCGGTAGCGACTGCCGCATCATCAGTACCAATGATGGTGACGGTGATGACTTGTTCGCCACCGTCGGAGGTTTGCACTGTCGTCGTATCTTGAATTTGCTCGCCATCAGCAAGTTCATCAAATGGACTGTTGGCCACGAATGTCCAGGAGCCATCCTCATTAACGACAAAAGACCCGAACCCATTTTCGCCTTCCGCATCTTTGGCGATAAAGGTAACGTCCGGATCGTCAATGGTTAAAGCGCCCCCGGTTTCAATAGGCTCATCCTGTTCAAACTCAATAACGTTGGTTTCACCTGAAACAAGCGCAAGAGCAATGATATCGAAAAGAGCAATACTTTGAGTTTCGGACAGCCCTTGAGATTCAAGTCCGTCAGTTTCAAAGTTTGTTGAAGCCAGAGTTTCAGCCCCTGTACGTTCAATCCTACCGCTGTTGGTTAGACTTGAGCCTTGCTCACCTGCTGCGGCATCAAACTCTTCACCCAATTCTGTTGGATCAAACCCTTCTTCAATAGCACGTTGAACTTGAGCGATCGCATCATCAGTGTCTATCACGTTTTGCTGACCTTGGTCATCGACAAACCGTGCAGAAACGTTTGGCACGCTCTCTTCAGTTGTTTCGACAGTGACAATGACGTCGCTAGTAGCTGGTTGCTCGCCCGGAGGCAAACGTCTAACTTGGCCTTGAGCGTCGAGCACTATAACGCCGTTCGCAAGACCTAGTATACTTAGGTTGATATTTCCCATATCCATATTCCCACTTCTGCCCAGAACACACCAAACGCGGATCCAATCCCACTCTGCGCTGTGGCTATTTCCTACAATAAATTTAGTAGTGGCATTATTGATAATCAACTCACTAAAGGCATGGAAATGCGATGCTTTTTAAATTAGTCAATAGCAATAGCGACTTACATTCAAAAAAAAACCAACAAACTTCGCATTTTTTTGCAAATGTCCTAAGCTTCGTTTAATACCATTCACTCAATTCAACGGTAAACGTAGGTTGGGAAACGGATGAGGCATTGAAAGTAGAAGGAGAGCTACTTTGAAATTGTTTAAATTATCCATAATGTGTTGCTTAGTTGCTGCAGCACCACTCGCCGCTCAAACTCTGGAACAGTCTGTGGCTATTACCCTGGCAACGAATCCAAAGATAAAAAGCATCTTTAACGAATATGTGAGCGTGAAAAAGCGTAATGACGCCTCTGGTGGGGCATACAGGCCGAGTATCGACCTTGATGCCGGTATTGGTTATGAAGGTATAAACCCTGCACCAAATAACGGTCCAGACACGGATCTAACAAGAAAGGAAGCAACGATTTCTCTCACTCAATTGCTGTGGGATGGTTCTTCGACTCTGAACGATATTGACCGTACCGCTGCAGAAGCCGAATCAGTTCGTTTGCAATTGATAGCCGATGCCGAAGACAAAGCACTGGAGGTAACACAAATATATCTCGACGCAGTAAAAGCGACTGAGGTACTGGCGCTGTCAGAAAGTAACCTTGCGATACACAAGAAAATCTATAAAGACATAAAAAAACGAGCGAGTTCAGGCATAGGTTCTACCGCAGACGTTTCGCAAGTAGAAGCTAGGATTGCAAAAGCTCATGGTAACTTATTAGCCGCCCAGAATAATTTGATCGACACACATACCCAATTTAGAAGAGTTGTAGGACAAGAACCGCTAGGTCTGATTTACCCAAGGGCTGACATATCTTGGATTCCACTGTCATTGTCAGATGCCCTAGTTGACGCTTTAGATAAACACCCTGTAATTAAAATAGCGGCGGCAGATGTCGACGCAGCACATTTTCAATATAAACAGTCCAAAGGCGTAAACTATCCTACATTCTCTATCGAAGCGTCTCAGTCATGGCGTGATGATGCAGGAGGCGATGAAGGTTCAAGTCAAGAAACGCTCGCAATGCTGAGAATGCGGTATAACTTGTACAATGGTGGTACAGACAGCGCCAATTCAGAAGCTTCTGCTTACCAACTCAATAAGGCGAAAGATCTTAGAGATCGTGCTTATCGCCAAGTCGAAGAAGGACTTCGCCTCTCATGGAGCGCCTTAGATCTCACACTGCAACAGAAAAACTTTTTGTCCGACCATGTTGATTCAGCTTCAGAAACCGTTATCGCCTATGAAAAACAATACCGAATAGGTAAACGTACTCTGCTTGACCTGCTCAATACTGAGAACGAACTGTTTGAAGCACGCAAAGATTATCTGGATGCCCATTATTCGGAGCAGTACGCTAAATACCGAGTGATGAACGCTACAGGTTCTTTATTGAATGCTCTGCTGGTTGATATACCGGAAGAGTGGACAACGGCCGTGGAGTATTAATGATGAAAATAACTTACTTATTACTTCCCGTATTAACGATGACTTTATTTGCCTGCTCCAATCAGCAGCGAGAAACCTACATCGAGACGCCCGAAGCTGAACAAATTGCCGATCTACAAGATGATGATAAAGATGGTGTAGTAAACGCGCGAGATACCTGCCCTGGTACACCAGAAACATCACAAGTCGACAATGATGGCTGTGGTGAAACAATTCGAGCAGAAGAAGTACGACAGCTGAAAATACTCTTTGCTCATGACTCATTTGAAGTAAACCCAATATTTTCTAGCCAAATTAGCACCATGGCAGAGTTTCTTGAAAACTACAAAAGCGCTTCAATTGAAATCCAAGGTTACGCCAGTAAAGTGGGCTCCAACGAATACAACTTAGACTTGTCAAAGAAACGAGCAAACAATGTACAAGATGAGTTACTTTCGAATGGTATAGAACCAGAGCGCGTGAGAATTGTTGGCTATGGTGAAGAACGCTTAGAAAACGATGGTGACGATCCTACTTCACACGCACTGAATCGTAAGGTAACCGCGACCGTAGTTGGGTTAAGTGAGCAGATCGTTGAAGAGTGGACCATTTTTACCACACTAGAAAAGTAACGTGACATCATCACTGAAAGCGCAAGATGTAAGGTAAATTCGCTTACAAATACAGCTTAGCTTCAAGATCAATAAAGCCGTGATAGGGTTACCAATCACGGCTTTTTGTTCTTTGTCGTCACATGAATCGTAAAGGTGATTCTGTGACTCTTCTTGCTACTCAGAAATTGACTTGTTACTCAGTGAGTAGGCTCCCTCTTAAGCGAACCTACTACCGATTATGCTTTTACCTACCAATTATAGCTTTACTTCTTGATGCTTAGTTTTCGGTAGAGAAATACTTAGCAGGAAGTAACCTAAGATAGCTGCGGTCGTTGAGCCCATCAGGATACCTAATCGAGCAAGCGTATCAAAATCTGCGTTCGTTGGACCAAATGCTAGCGATGAAATAAAGATAGACATCGTAAAGCCAATACCACACAACACAGATACCGCGAAGATGTTCATGAAGTTCACACCTTCAGGAAGCTTAGCGATGCCCGTTTTCACAGCACCCCAGCTGAATAGGAAGATACCCAGAGGCTTACCAACCAATAGACCCATAGCAATACCAAGCGGTAGCATGCCTGTAAGGTTTGAAATTGAGATGCCTTCTAGTGAGATACCTGCGTTTGCAAATGCGAAGATTGGCAAAATTGCAAAAGCGACGTATGGGTGCAGAGCATGTTCTAGATGTTTCAGCGGAGAACGCTCTCCTTTATTGCCTTTCAGTGGGATAGCAAAACCAATGACTACACCAGCCAATGTTGCGTGAACACCTGACTTCAATACTGCGAACCACAGAATTGCACCAACAATAAGGTAAACACTCAGCTTAGTTACATGCTTGTTGTTTAGCATGAACAGCACACCAGTTGCAATGAAGCCAACCGTTAGTGCAAGCGTCGATAGATCACCTGAGTAGAACAGTGCAATGATAACAACAACCCCTAGATCATCGATAATTGCCAACGCTAGTAGGAATACCTTCAAGCTTACCGGTACACGGTTACCAAGAAGAGCCATGATGCCCAATGCGAAAGCGATATCAGTTGCCGCTGGGATAGCCCAACCTTGAAGCGCTTCAGGGTTACTTGAATTGAATAGCACGTAAATAAGTGCAGGAGCTAGCATACCACCCACCGCTGCGATAGCTGGGAAGATTGCTGTCTCTTTAGACTTTAATGCGCCTTCTAACAGTTCGCGCTTAACTTCTAAGCCAATTAGAAGGAAGAAGACAGCCATTAAGCCATCGTTAATCCAGTGTGATACAGACATACCAAGAACATAGCTGTGCAGTACCCCTTGGTACATTTCGTTCAATGGTGAGTTTGCTACAAACATTGCGATCGCCGCAGCGATGACTAGTATGATGCCGCCAGCAGATTCCAATTTAAAGAAGTCACGGATGACGTCGGTCATGATTTCGCCCTTATATTTATTATTTAAATAAACGAATAACAAAGAATAACCACGAGTTTATATCCAAGCTCTATCGATAGATAATCACTTCTTCGGATGTTTAACTTCGGTTTTTCCTACAAATACTAAACAATACGTCGTATATTCCATAATGTTGTTATGCACCATGAATTAAGTATAGATGAGTTCACCAAGGCTGTATGCACAAATAATTCGAGGGTTGTCGGAATATCAAACATAAAAAAAGGCTATCAAATGATAGCCTTAGGTGTTTTTTAGTAGCCAGTTAACTGCATAAAGCCTGTTGCTTCATGGCTTCCGCTCGCCATAATTGGCCCTTCCCAATAGGGTATGACAAAAGGCAGCCACATATCCCTACGTTTGATACGCGTAGTGAGATTGATATCGTGTTGTGGCACGTTAATAATCCATTGGAGCGGCATTCTTCTACCATTCATTAGCGTCGTATTCTGTAATGGCTTGATAGAAATGTCGGAGTCCGTTAGCTGATACACTTTGCCAGAACGAGTTGCCAATGTTCCAAAAACATAAGGCAATTGTTGATTATGGCGATATCGGTTAATGCTCAGTGCAGTACCGTCATCGAGATTAAACACGAACCAATCCCAGCCTTGCTGACCGACTCCGAGTAAACCACTGCCCCACTCTTTATGCACCCACGCAGTACCTTCGACTTCTTTCGTTACACCGTCGAGATTCAAAACCCCACTCAAAGATAAAAACGGAGCGCTGAAGTTATAAGACGCGACAGGCAATAAGTCGTGCTTTTTCTGATAGCCGTTATCGCCGTTGAGCACGTATGGCCCTTTCGCAATAGTGTCGAGTTCAAGGCCGAACGTATCGGTTTGTACTTGAAGGCGACCTGGAAACGGTGTGTTACCCAAGGCACGCCAGTTCCAGTTATCAATCCAAATTCTAAACGGATGACTGGTCATTCCCGCCTGTCCAATGCCACCACGCGCCAAACGTTGCTCTTTCCAAACCTTAGATTCAGACGAAATTACCACATTTGAAATATAAACCTGCGGGCTTTGCCACCCCCAGGTTTCTCGCTCATCGGTTGCAATGCGAAAGAAGCTCCACTGTACCGAGTACTTTTTCCCATCATCCCCTTTTAGAGACGCAAAATAATGCCACCACTCATGCTGGAATTCTGGGTGGAACTGGAAATCACGAGGCAACGAAACGCCTCGGTCTGGCAATACAGGTTCAAACACATTGAAGTGCTCACTTACAAGTACTGAATTAACCTCATTCTCACCCTTATCGCCAACATCGACAAAATAGGAATAGTAAGCCCAGACACCTAAAATAGTGCCAAAGAAACCAATCAGTAATAGAGCAGAAACAAATCGGTGTCTGAGTTTTTTTGAGCCATTTCGTTGAAGCATATTAAAGCGCATCCCTCAGTGATTTCATCGGTGTGTTCCGAATCATTCTCATCACTGGCAATGCACCAGCTAACATTAATGCTGCCATGGCCCACGCAAATGTCTGCAAATAGTCCCAAGGAATCACTTGTAATTCGAGTGACCACCCAAAAGACTGCTTAATGACAATATCGACGATCAAGCTGGCTAACGCCAATCCGAGCGGGATAGCAATCAAGGAAGAAATAAGTCCGAACACAAACAACTGCAAGCTGCCTGTAAAAATCAGCTCTTTTGCCGAGACCCCTAAGCAACGTTGCAATGAAATATGCCTTTGTCGAGACACTTCACCCGCAACCGTCGCGAAAAAGATGCCGAAGACCGCGATGACCAAAGTGATGTTACCCAATGTATCAGCTATCGCGAATGTTCTATCAAACACTCTCATCGCCTGACTGTGAATATTGTTATTATCAAAAATACGCTCAGATCCAAGCCTGAATACGCTTTCCAATCGACTTCGAAGTCCTACGGAATTGACATCATCTTTGAGTATGACGCCTAGACCGACATTTCCGCGTCCAGCAAACCCAGATAGCCAGTTTCGATGTGACATCATGACTTGATGGTAAGGGTTGCCATAATCGTAATAAACACCAACAACCTGCCAACCAGAGCCAAGACTGTCATAAAGGTCTATATAGTCGCCTGGGCGAATCCCTAACTTGAGAGACATCGATTCACTGATCAACACACCTTTCGAATGATGCAGGTGGTACCAGTAATTCGGAATACCTAACTTGATCGTCAGCGCTTCTAATTCGCCTTCAGAAGGACCAGTACTGACCACCTGGGTACTTCCGACAGGGGAAGCGACATCTTTCTCCCAACGCCACCAAACTGAATCGACTTCAGGCTGTTCTGACAGCCAATTACTCATACGTGCAGCGGCGTTGTTGGTTGGGTAAATGTAAAGGTCTGCAGCCAAACGCTGTGTTAGCCATTTATCGGTGGTATCCCTAAAGCTACCCACCATGGTTTCTACACCAATATTCGCTGTTAACGCTAGCATGAACGCCATTGTCGCCACACCACGATAACTCATGCTTGAAGCGGCATCCGCAAAGAACCAGCGAGCACGAACCCAACGCAGTGAATAAGACAAACTGTTGAACAGCTTCCACATCAAGAAAGGCGTAAACAAAGCCACACTGACGAGCATCAGGGCAATAATCGCAAAACCAGATTCTTGCGTTTGTGGGGCTTGATACACAGCGACAGCTGCAACCAAGAAACCACAACCAATCAATGCTTGCCAAGTAAACTCAGTGCCAGCAAAACGCATCAAAGATAAACGAGATGACAAACGAATCGGTTGCGACCTCAGCAAACGAACCAATGGCCATGCACACGCTAGGAATGCACCAAGCAACGCCATTAATAAGCTATAACCACTCCAACGCCAACTCCAGCTAAGGGTTAAGCCCACATTCGCATCGTAAAGATCACCTAAACTCGAAGAAACGGCAGGTAACAGTTGGTTTGCCAACATGACACCGAATACATTACCGCAGATCCAGCTCAGTAGAACCAATAACAATAACTCTAAGCAAAGCGCTTTAGTCAGTTGCCAACCAGACACACCTGTTTGTCTCAAGATTCCGACGAGTGGTTGGCGCTGAATGAAAGACAGCGACATCGCTTGATAGAAAATAAACAAGCCAACGACAAACGACAGCATGCCCATCGCTTTTAGATTTAAGTGGAAAGCGCTAGTCAATGACTCAAGCTCAGCTTTAGAGCTGCGAGAGATTGTCAAACCATTGGGCAACATGTTTTTAAGACGTTCAAACTTCTCGGGAGACATGTCTGAACACGCAATCACGGAAAGCCCTGCACTGCGTTTAAGCATTCGGAGCAAAGAGATATCCGCAATCAACCTTGTACCATTAATCAGGTTATTTTGGTCCACTACCACTGGACCTAGCTCTGAACCATCCATCAGTGGAATGTAGTCCCCATCCTTCCATTCCATATGTTCAGCAAGATCATCACTCACTAGGATCGGATATGGTGGTTTCATGAGATCTAACGTGGTGAGTTCTTTTAGGGCAGCACCAGGCTGAAGCTGAAGCATAGAAACAGGGTCTATGCCAATAAGCATAAAGTTTGCACCATTTTCATCAGTGATACTATGGTGGTCAAAAGGAGAACACTGCTGAAAGCCTTCACGACGAAGCTGAATGTAAAAACCTTGCGGGATTTTATTCGCGTTATGTTTTGGTCGAATACGGTAAGGAAGAGGATTCGAAAAGAGTTTTTCGCCATGCGTATAACTTTGCTTGGCGTGTTGGTTGATAGCGGTAACACCAACCAAAAGTGATACGCCAAGAGTTAAACCAAGCCATACCAAGATAATCTGAAGTGGGTAACGTCGATAGTGACCAAGTAGCGCTTTAACTACGGGCCATAACATGCAGTTGCCCTCCTTGTAGACGAATTCTGCCATCCATATGCAATGCAACTTTCTCACTGTGTGTCACCAGCAATAAGGTACATTCTAATTGGCGGGCCAAAGAGGTCAGCAAACGCATCACAGCTTCCGCATTGCGCTCATCAAGGCTTCCCGTTGGTTCATCAGCCAACAATATTTTCGGTTCCATATACAAAGCACGAGCAATCGCAGCTCGTTGTTGCTGGCCACCAGATGCTTCTTCAGGGTAACGACCAAGCAAAGGCATAAGGTCTAAAGCAGAAAGAATCTGCCTCCAGAGTCCCTTATCTTCAGGTAAACCTTTTAACTGGCGGCAAAAACGGATGTTGTCGGCAATGTTAAGCGTTGGTAGCAAGTTGAATTGCTGAAAGATATGACCGATGTTGTTCCTACGATAAGCGGTGCGGTCACGCTCGGTCGAGTCGTGCATATCGAAGTGAGGGAAAGCGATTTCACCGGAATCGGCGAGGTCTAAACCCGCGATAAGATTCAGCAAAGTACTCTTACCAGAGCCACTTTCTCCCATTAATGCCAGCTGATCACCTTGGTTTAATGTTAATTCAGCACCTTGCAAAACAGGGTGAAACTCCCCCCCATCGACATAGCCTTTACACAGGTCTGACAGCTTTAACATTAAACAGCTCACATTAGTTAGAATTTGGAATGAGAATCTACACTAATTCCCTGTTAGGAGGAAGTATTTTGAAAGATAGATCACACACCAACGATAAAGTGATGGGGTTGATGCGCTCTACTTCAATTTCCTATCAAGTTTTTAATCCATTTTCTTGTTTTCATGCGGTAGAGCGACCCACCCCACTTAAGCGCTTCTTCAGTGAGGAAAAGCAGATATATCCACTCAGGTGGAAACTTCAGATAGATAGCAGCAATCGCGGCGAGCGGAATACCGATCACCCATTGGGCAATCAGGTCTTGATAAAGGCAGAACTTCACATCACCGCCCGCTCTCAACACACCAACAATGACAGTCAGCGGTACCGATCGGATAACAATACCCACGCTTAAAATTAGAATGAACTTTTCTGAGAGGGCTCTGGTTTCTTCCGTCAGTGCACTAAAAGCATTCAGTATTGGCGTTTGTACGAAGTAAAGAAAAATCGCGACCACGATACTGGTCAAGAAACACAAAATCGTTAAGCCTAACGCTTGGTAATAAACCGCTTCATTATTCTTTGCGCCAAGTTGATTACCCACCAGAACCGCTGCCGCATTCGAAAGACCAATCAGTAAACTCAATGAGATAGATTCAACCGGCGTCATCACTGACAGTGCTGCCAGTCCTTGAACGCCCGATTGCCCCATGATCGCGTGGTAAGCAAATAAGCCACCAGCCCACGCCAAAAAGTTAAACGTCGTCGGCAGCGATAACTTTAAGAAGCGAACCACTTTTTCAATCGAAGCTGCTGCTTTTATATCGCATAATTTGAAAGCCAAGAGATGCTTTGAACAATAAAGATAGCCAAACAAGGTCGCCACTTCGATTGCACCACTCAACACTGTCGCAATCGCTGCGCCTTTGATTCCAAGCGCAGGAAACCCTAAGTTACCGAAGATCAGCACCCAGTTTAAGAACACGTTAGACAGGATACCGATACCGCTGAAGAAGGTGCTTAGCCCGGGTTTGTGCATCGCTCTCAAACCTACAGCCATACTGCTAACGCACGATACAGCTAGCATGCTAAACGAGGTGATAACAATATATTCAACACCAAGGTTGATCACTTCTTGGGAGTCAGTCGTCACACCCATGATTTGTGCGGGAAATGAAACGAAGAAAACAATAGTTAGTAACGCAAATAGTGTCGAAACCAACCATGTAAGCGCGGTACTTTCTCGCACACCTTGTTTGTTACCCGCGCCCCAATATTGAGCCGTTAGCAAAGCGCCGCCCGTAGTGACACCCACCAGCATAATGGTCGTCACAAACATGGCTCGACTCGCCACACCCACCGCAGCAATATCAGCTTCACCCAATTGGCCTAACATCAATACATCCACAAGGCCTCGACTTGAGAACATAATGCTCTGCAAGGTGATAGGTAAAGCAATCGCAATAAGCCTACGAACAAAATCACCTCGAGTGTGATGGATAATTGAAGAGAGCAACATATAGAGAGACCTAAACGGAACGTATTGATGAATAAAGATAAATATCGCGCTATTATATCAATGTTCGGTTTTTAACCACAGATATAAATGGAGTAACAATGAAGAAAGTACTGGTTTTAGGCGCTTCTGGATATGTTGGTTCGCAGCTCCTCCCTCTCCTGCTTGAACAAGGCTATCAAGTCACCGCAGCAGCAAGGCATATCGACTATTTAAAAGCACGAACCGAGCCTCACGATAACCTATCGCTCGTGTATCTTGATCTTGCAGATCAAGCTGCGACTCAAGCGCTCGTCCCTGACTTTGACCTTATTTTCTTTCTCGTCCATGGAATGGCTGAAGGCCACGATTTTATTGACTACGAATTGAACCTAGCACGTAACTTTGTTTCGGCTCTTGGGCCAAAGAATCAACACGTCATCTACCTGAGTTCGCTTCAACCGCAAACGGGTGATTCAGAACACCTTCAAGCGAGAAAGAAAACCGGAAAACTGCTTCGTAAAGGGCCAGTCCCCGTCACTGAACTGCAAGCAGGCGTGATCATCGGCCCTGGCTCTGCAGCGTTCGAGATCATGCGAGACTTCGTGTACAACTTACCTATCATGATTGCGCCCAAATGGGTCGACTCTAAAGCCAACCCTATTGCCTTGCAGAACCTGAACTACTATCTGCTAAAACTCGCACAGGACACGCCTAGCGAAAGCCAAACCTTCGAAGTTGGCGGGCCAGACATTGTCTCTTATCGAAATCAATTTGCTCACATTGCAAAAACTGCCGATCGCCCACTCAGGCTTTGGGCGACGTCACTCCTCACACCTTCAATGGCGTCTTATTGGTTGGGCGTGGTGACTTCTGTTCCGTCTAACATAGGCAGAGCGCTTCTCGCGGGCTTAAAGCATGACTTTATTGCCAGTTCGACCATCATTAGAGAAAAGTACCCTCAGAAGCTTATCTCGTTCGAAAATATGGTTGAGCAAGCGATTCACGCTGAAGGAAACTTCGTGAAAAGTAATGTTTGGGGCTTTGATAAGACCGCCTTCAAACGCTGGCAAGCTGGGTACGGCTATTATCCTAAGAAAACAGGCGCAAGTATCACCTCAAGCGCATCTTTAGAATCCCTTTGGCAGGTCGCTCAGCAAATAGGAAGCCCGAAGCAAGGTTACTTCTTTGCTAATGCTCTATGGCGCACACGCGAATGGTTAGATCTTCTCTTTGGCGGTGGTGTACCGGTTCGACAAATGCCAGAAGGCTCTAACCTAAAAGTCGGTGACAAGATTGACTCTTGGAAGGTTATTCGCTGTGAAGAAAATCAGTTTCTATCTCTGCTTTTCGGTATGAAAGGTCCCGGTTTGGGGAGACTCGAAATCACCGTATCTGACCACGGTGATTCTCGTGAACTGAACATTTCAGCTTGGTGGCATCCAAAAGGCTTTTTAGGCTTACTGTATTGGTTCGCGATGATGCCAGCTCACCTATTTATCTTTAAAGGCATGGTGAAGGCGATTGAGAAGCAAGCTAAAGATCAGATGAAGGATTAAAGCAGATTCGAGATGCGAAGAAATTAAGAGCTATAGATGAGACTCCCTCCACACCTTCTTGCTAGAAAAAGACCGCCATTTAGGCGGTCTTTATATTTTTAACTGTCACTAGATTAGCCAATAACGCTAATTGGGATCTCAGCCAGTTGGTTGCCTTGGTTAGCTGGGTACACGATGTATTCACCGTGATACTTCACCGCTGACTTGTAGTCAGTGACTTTGTGAAGCATGAAACCTGCTTCCATCGCTGCTTGAATAAACTCAGCGTGGTTACCACGAACAAACCAGTTCATTGGTTTTACCATTAGCTCACCGTCGAACGAGTCGTCACACTGTTTGCCACAAAGTGCAAAAGAGTGCTCACCATCAGTGAAGAACTGAATCTTGCCTCCAGTCGTTAGCTCGTCTTCACTTGATACACTCCAACCCATCTCGTACATTTTGTCCATGAACGCTTCAACATCACTGTCTTTTAGCGCTTTAGGCTCTTCGCCTTCAGGGAAAAAACGTCCGTAAAACGCAGAAATACGTTTAAAGGTAAAAGTTAAATCAGAGTTATTGCCCTTTGAACGGCCCTGTTTCTGCCAGCGAACCAAGTCAGGCACAATCACACGATCATAAGACTGAGCCTTAATCGCCTTCGTTACCCAACGAACTAAATAAAGGTTGTTCGCAATAGGCGCATCAATCGCTTTGCCTGCTTTGTGCAGAGCGTAAAGCTCGCCTAATGCATCATTCACTAACTTCTGAATTTCAATATAGTATTTTGACATTATGCCTTCTTTCCTAATGTCCAATATAGTAATGCTGACATTACTGCACACGCAGCCATTACCATAGCCATAGACCCGGCACTGTCACTTGGCAGCATCGCAACGATAGCTCCAACGACAGAACCAGTACCAAATCTTAATGTTCCCGCAAGCGATGAAGCCGTACCGGCCATGTTTGGATAACCACTGAGCAATAGACCCATAGAGTTACTGCCGATAGTAGAAATGGTGCCAATAAATAGCATCACAAACGGCACAATACCCCAAAGCCCGAGATCCAATAACCAACCAACCAGTAAACCGACGCCAGCCAATAATTGAATGACCAGCGCGGCTCTCAGCATGGTATGAGAGCCAACCTTCTTAACAATTCGACCATTAATTGTCGTCATCAGAATCATCGCAACGATGTTCAGACCAAACAGGAAACCAAACAGGTCAGGACGTACTCCATAGACATCAATGTAGACAAAAGAGCCTGCGGTTAAGAATGCAAACATCCCAGAGAACGAGAATGCACCCGAGAAAATTAGGCCCATAGCGGTCGAGTTTTTACATAAACGAGCGTAATTACGAATCGTGGTTTTAAAGCGCAATGGTTGACGATTTTCAACAGGCAGAGTTTCAGGGATTTTGATTATCACCGCGAGAATCACAATCACTGCAAAAATAGCTAACACCCAAAAGATTGAACGCCAGCCGAACCACAATGCCAAATAACCACCAATCATAGGGGCAATTAATGGCGCAACCGTCATCACTAAGGTAACGAACGACATGGTTCTTGCAAAATCTTCACGGTCGAACATATCACGCACAACCGCTTGGATAATGACCGCCGCCGCCGCACCTGCAAAACCTTGAGCGGTACGAACTAACGTTAACGCTTCAATGCCATGAGTGGTTGCACTCACGACAGACGCTATCGCAAAGAAGAGCACACCAATCAGTAGAACTGGCTTGCGACCATAACTGTCGGCTAACGGACCATGTAACAACTGACCTAAAGCGAAACCTGCGGTGTACGCGGTAAGTGTGATTTGCACTTCCCCTGCTGTCACACCAAGATCTTTGGCGATCGTTGGCATTGCAGGCAGGTACATATCGATGGCGAGTGGTGTCAGTGCACCAATCGCGCCCAGAACCAAAAATAGCATCCAACCTAACTGAGGAGTTTGTGGTTGTGAGCTTGGGGTCTGTTGGGTAGACGTTTGCATAACTCTCCGACTAAGTACTAGGTTCTATGTAAGCACGAGCATGCACGCAGCAAACGAATACACACACAGCAATACACGAATACGCACAGTGATACACGAATATGCGCACACATACATGAACATATAGTAATAATGGCTGAAACTGTCCTAGTACCAGTCAAAATAATCAGCCGACGCTATCCTTGGTCGGCCACATCTACGGTAGAAAAGATTACTTCCAGATAGAGTCTACTTCTTCTTGTGTTAGGTAACGGTATTCACCCAACTCTAAAGACTCGTCCATCTCGATTTCACCAATACGTTCACGGTGCAGTGCTTCTACCTTGTTACCAAGTGCTGCAAACATGCGTTTTACTTGGTGGTATTTGCCTTCGTGAATCGTTAGCAACACTTCACGCTCTGCACGTACTTCAAGGTGTGCTGGAAGTGTTAGGCCGTCTTCGCTCTTAAGCTGGATGCCCTCTTTGAACTTTTCAACGTAATCGTCTTCAACAGGTTCAACCAACCACACTCGGTACATCTTCTCGCACTTGTGCTTTGGCGATGTGATACGGTGAGACCACTTACCGTCGTCTGTCATTAAGACAAGACCCGTTGTATCAACATCTAAACGACCTGCAAAGTGCAGCTTGTCCATTTTGATTTCATCGAGTAATTCAAACGCAGTGCGATTTGAGCCATCTTCATGCGAACAAACAAAACCTTCTGGCTTGTAAAGCATGATGTAACGCGGGCCGTGAACATTCAGCTCATTGCCTTGCCATTCCACAACGCACTCTTCAGTTACCTTAAGTGAGCCGCTTTTTTGAATGACATCATTTACTGTCACTGCTTTTGATTTTAATAAGTGTGTTGCTTCTCTTCGAGTGACGCCTAACGCATCGCACAGAAATTTATCTAAACGCATGAATACCTCAACTAATCTAAGTCGGGTATTATAGTCACCTTTGCTCAATTAGTTGAGCTATTTCACACTATTTGTTTTTCATTTTACAAGACACGATATGTATACACTCCGCCCGTACCAAGCTGACTCAGTAAAATCAGTGATTCATTACTTCAGAAAACACCAAACACCGGCTGTTCTTGTATTGCCTACAGGCGCAGGAAAAAGCCTGGTGATTGCAGAGCTAGCAAGGCTCGCTAAAGGTCGTGTTCTAGTGCTCGCGCACGTAAAAGAGCTCGTTGAGCAAAACCATGAAAAGTATGAAGGTTATGGGCTAAAAGGTTCAATTTTCTCTGCCGGTTTAGGGCGTAAAGAGACAGACCAACAAGTGGTGTTTGCTTCGGTTCAATCCGTAGTTCGAAACCTTGACTCATTCTCCAATCAGTTCTCATTATTGGTTATCGACGAATGCCACCGCGTGCCAGATGAAAAGACCAGCAGCTATCAAAAAGTGATCACTCACTTACGTGAAAATAATGCGGGTATAAAAGTGCTTGGATTGACCGCGACGCCTTATCGTCTTGGTATGGGGTGGCTTTACCAATATCACACGCGTGGCCAAGTGCGTTCTGAAGAGCCGAGATTTTTCAGAGACTGTATTTTCGAACTGCCGATTCGTTACTTGTTGGACGAAGGCTTTCTCACACCAGCTCGAATGATTGATGCGCCCGTTTTAAGCTATGATTTCTCGCAACTAAAACCGGCAAATACAGGTCGTTATAAAGAATCAGAACTCGACATGGTGATCGAGCAGTCTAAACGCGCTACCCCGCAAATTGTCGATCAAATCATTGAACTGGCCAAAGACAAGCTTGGCATCATGGTATTTGCAGCCACCGTTAGACACGCACAAGAGATCCTTGGTTTACTGCCCGAAGGTGAAGCTTCAATTGTAATCGGCGACACACCGACACTCGAACGTGACCAAATCATCAGTGATTTCAAGGAACGTAAAATCAAGTTCTTGGTTAACGTATCGGTATTAACCACAGGTTTTGATGCGCCCCATGTGGATTTAATCGCGATTTTGCGTCCAACAGAGTCCATCAGTTTGTACCAACAAATTGTTGGTCGAGGCCTGCGTTTGTCTCCAGGTAAAAAAGAGTGTTTAGTGCTCGACTATGCGGGCAACAGTTACGACCTTTATCAACCTGAAGTGGGCGACCCAAAACCCGACTCAGACAGTGAAATCATCACCATCCCCTGCCCTGCATGCGGCTTCAACAATAACTTCTGGGGCAAGCTAGACAGCAATGGCTTCTTGCTCGAGCACTTTGGCCGTAAATGCCAAGGCTACTTTACCGATGAAGACACGGGAGAACGCGAACACTGTAATTATCGCTTCCGAGCCAAATACTGCGGTGAATGCGGCGCTGACAACGACATTGCCGCGCGCATTTGTCATGAGTGTGATGCCACCTTGGTCGACCCAGATAAAAAGCTTAAGGAAGCGTTAAACCTAAAAGATGCGTTGGTGTTTGAGTGTTTAGAGATGGACTTGAACGTTCTCAAGGACGACAAAGGTAAGTCGCAACTTAAAGTCACCTATCGTGGAGAAAACCAAGCACAAGTGCATGAGTTTTGGTCATTAACCACCAAGAAACAGAAACAGAACTTTAAGGATCAGTTTGTTCGCCCTCACCTTGCCGACAGGCACCGCCCCTTCGAGGAATCTTCACCAACGAAAGTGGTCGCTCACCAACATCGATTCCGCCCACCTCAATTCGTCATTGCACGTAAAGTCGGGCGCTTTTGGAAAATGAGAGACAAGATATTCGAAGATGAACTGAAGCAATAGAATCCAAATAATCAACAGAATTAATAAAAGGAGTATCGATACTCCTTTTATTCACATTCTAATGACCACACATGAGTTAACTTGTTAAACCACAAATTAGATTGCGCTCAGCTTTTTCTGATTCCCGCGCCTCTTTTTCCATATTATCAAAAAGCTCAATGGCTACAGTTGGCCTATGAATATAAAAGCCTTGAATAAAGTCAATACCTAGCGTTTCTAAAGTTCTTAACTCTTCAATTGTTTCAACACGTTCTGCAACCACTTTAGTTTGGCTCATTTCTGCCAACTCAACTAATGAGTGCACCATTTTTTTCTTAAAATCAGAACCGTTAATATTTTCAACGAGCGAACCATCAAGCTTGATCGTATCAAAACAACCTTCAGATAAAATTGAATACGATGAATAACCTGAACCAAAATCATCTAAGGCAACTATGATCTGGTGGTGTTGTAGTCGTTCTACTATTTTTCGAAACTTCTCATCTGCACGATAAAAAACAAGCTCAGTCACTTCAACACATAAACGGGAACGGATATAAGGGGGTAGATGACATAAACGATCGATAACACTCATATCGAAAATGGTTTTAACTGAGAAATTTAATGACAATTGAATAGTTGAATAGTGCTCAAGTAAGCCAATTGCGTAAGTAAGCATACGAGAATCGAGCTCCTTCTCAAGCCCATGAGAGGCTACAACATCGAGCAATTCACCAGCAGAAACGATTTTTTCACGTCCCTCTTCGTCCTCCATTTTTAAACGACACAGTAGCTCATAGCTCGAAGCAACACCCTTTAAAGAATGAATTTTTTGAGCAAAGCAAAGCAACCTATCCGAGTTAAGTAATTCAACTGCTTCTACTCTAAGGTTCGGTAAGCTATAGAGCATGACCCCGTCTTGTTGCTGCCAGTCTTGGTAAGATTCATTGTTGGACTTTGCTTTACGGCAACAGTATTCAGCTTTGTAAATACAATCTTCGACAGATTCATTAGGACCACTGCGATAACGGCCAAAACTAAAGCTTAGAGCGTTTTCTGTTTCTTGGGTGAGGTTCTGTTCCAACAAATATTCAAGTAACTCCTTGGAAACCGACGTTTGGCAAATTAATACAAATTCATCGCCACCGACTCTATACGCCTTCCCTATGCCTTGTGCGGCTATTTTTTTGAAGCGCATAGCTAAATTTATTATCATTCGATCACCTACATGGTGACCTTGACTATCATTGAGAAACTTCAACTGATTTGCATCAATGTAATAATAACAACGAGAACACTCAATGACCTTTTTATATTCTATAGATTTTCGATTATACAATCCTGTCATGAAATCTTTATCAGAATTAGACAACAATTTCTTATAATCGCCCAAATTAATAACTCTTAATTCCCCAAGATCATAAACACACGCTAATACAAAAGAAGCATGAGACAAGTAGAATAGCGCCTGTATTAAATAATAATACTCAGGTATGAATGAAATAGTCATTGATGATTCAAGAACCACCACAGACATAATAAAACACGAAAGATAGCTAATTATTATTTGAACTTTATTATTAACTTCTTTTGATATCAAACAAAATGCTATAACAACGGCTGCAAGGATAGTGCTAATTAAAAACCCAACAATGACATCAAAGTTTATATAAACTGAAAAGAACTGTAGAAACACAAATGAAGAACAAATCAGTAAGTGCTTTGTATTTATTCTATCGCAACTTGAAAAAACAAGCATTAAATATACACAAACTAAAGATAAAGAATAAGAAACGAACCAGTAGTCGCTTCTAAAAAAATTTATAACGTAGGTTCCTTTATCATCATACCCATCCCATAAAAACCCAAACTTGTAAATATAAAACATAGAAAACAGCACTATATAGC
>NZ_JBFRLX010000112.1:10670-12244 GCF_041470165.1 Vibrio sp. 10N.286.46.A8 | reverse complement strand
CCACTCAACTCTTTAATAATGCTCACAACTTGATTGGTGATCTCAGGATCAAGCGCCGCTGTTGGTTCATCAAACAACAACACATCCGGTTTCATCATCAGCGCACGTGCAATCGCAACACGCTGTTGTTGACCACCAGACAGTTGAAGTGGCCAAGCGTCTGCTTTGTCGGCAAGTTGAAGTGTCTTTAGTACTTCTTGAGCTTGCTTGATGGCTTCTTGCTTATCTAAACCCGCTACTTTGGTGGGAGCTTCAATTAAGTTTTCCATCACCGTCATATGTGGCCACAAGTTGTATTGTTGGAACACCATGCCAACTTTACGACGAAGTTTAAGCCCCTGCTTTTCTTGGATCTGGCTTGAAAAATCGAATTGCTCGTTCGCAATGTCTAATTCGCCGTTGTCCGCGATTTCTAACAGATTCAATACACGCAGTAATGAACTCTTGCCCGCACCGCTTGGGCCAAGCAATACCAAGGTTTCGCCACTTTCACAGTCAAAGCTGATGTCATGAAGAACTTGGGTATTACCGTATGATTTGTTGATGCTCTTTACTTGAATACTCATGCCACAATACTGCATTAATTGTCATTTGTTGGTTATTCTATTCAATTCGATGTTTTATGCAAGAAAAATGTATAAAAAACTGTTTTGTTGAATTTTTGTAACGAGAGTTGCGCAAAAAACAGTCGCTATAACTGGTCTTATAACCAAAAATCACAAGTTACTGATAAGCTTGATATCGAGGAAAAAGCAAACGTTTCTCTTCCAATTAAAAAATCAGTACAAGATCTAAGAACCTGTAGCTTCCATTCGCTATTGGCTTACGCTCACATGCATAAAAATTAGAATCAAATAGCTCGTTTGATCTTTATTTCAAGCCTCACTTAATGCTTAATGTTCCTTTTGAACAGTAAGATTCCTTCACTTGCTAGGCATCAAAATCCGAAAATTGAGTATCCTAGGAAGCATCAGTCAGCGATGCGTGCTTTAATGGTTTCTCTTGTAAGCAACAAACATTTACGAACGACTAGCACTTAATTCGTGACATGTACGTACAAACAACAAGCCATCTACTCTTAAAGCGACAACACATTAAGGCAGTCATATGCAAAACGACGTCTCTTCTACGCGTGACTCTACTCAGCGAACGGCTCAACGATCGACTAAAAAAGCGCCACAACCCAAACCTGAGAAGAAAAGCCTCAGTATTTTATTTGAGCTCAGCAAATTTATTCAGCCCTATAAAGGCCGTGTGATTGCAGCGCTGATCGCTTTGATCTTCACGGCGAGCTTAACCCTTTCGGTCGGACACGGTATTCGCCTTCTTATCGACCAAGGCTTCAGCCAACAATCGTTATCAGATTTAGGCAGTGCGATTCAATTCATCATGGTTGTAGTCGTGCTGATCTCGATTGGCACCTTCTTTCGCTTCTATTTGGTCTCTTCTGTTGGTGAGCGAGTAAGTGCGGATATACGCCTGTCGGTTTTCAATCACGTGGTGACGCTTCACCCGAGTTACTTTGAAACCAATGGCAGTGGCGACATCATGTCGCGCATCACAACCGACACAAC
>NZ_JBFRLX010000112.1:0-10069 GCF_041470165.1 Vibrio sp. 10N.286.46.A8 | reverse complement strand
CTGCTTCAAAGCATTATTGGTTCGTCGTTTTCTATGGCGATGCGCAGCGCATTAATGTGTATTGGCGCAATCATCATGCTGTTTGCGACCAATATTAAGCTGACGTTGATTGTATTGGCCTCGGTGCCGTTTATCCTGATTCCGATTTTGGTATACGGTCGACGAGTGAGAGCCCTATCTCGCCAAAGCCAAGATTCGATGTCTGACGTGGGTTCTTATGCTGGCGAAGCGATTGAGCATATTAAAACGGTGCAAAGTTATAGCCGAGAAGCACAAGAGAAAGCGTCATTCGCAATTGAAGTAGAAAAGGCTTATGTGATTGGTCGCCAACGTGTAAAACAACGCGCGATTCTTATCTCTGGTGTGATTGTTATCGTGTTCAGTGCGATTGCAGGCATGCTTTGGGTTGGCGGCAGCGATGTCATCAACGGCACTATGTCTGCGGGTGACTTAGCGGCGTTTGTCTTCTATGCCATTATGGTCGCTTCGTCATTAGGTACGATTTCTGAAGTGATGGGTGAATTGCAACGTGCGGCAGGTGCGACAGAACGATTAATTGAAATTCTACAAGTTGAAAGCCATATTGTTGCGCCAGTTACGAACCCAACCTCGCTTGCTAACGTAACGCCAGAAGTCGCTTTTGTTGATGTGACCTTCTGTTACCCATCAAGACCCGACCAGCCCGCAACAAGCAACCTCACGCTAACGGCCCATGAAGGTAAAGTGTTGGCATTGGTTGGTCCGTCTGGCGCAGGTAAAACCACCCTATTTGAACTGCTGCAACGTTTCTACGACCCACAAATAGGCAAAGTAACGTTAGGCGGTGTTGAACTGAATCAGTTTGATCCGAATGAATTAAGAAAGCAGATGGCGCTTGTACCGCAGCAACCTGCTCTGTTCAGTAACGATGTATTCCATAACATCCGATACGGAAACCCAGAAGCAAGAGACGAGCAAGTTATCGAGGCGGCCAAGAAAGCGCACGCGCACGAGTTCATTCAGAACTTACCTAAAGGCTATCACAGCTTTCTTGGTGAACGTGGCGTGAGATTGTCTGGCGGTCAGCGTCAGCGTATCGCAATCGCACGTGCCATCCTAAAAGATCCGAATATTCTCTTATTGGATGAAGCAACCAGTGCGCTAGACAGTGAAAGTGAGCATCACGTTCAACAAGCTTTAGAAGAGTTAATGCGTGGCAGAACTACGATCATTATCGCCCATCGATTATCAACAATTAAACACGCCGACCAGATTGCGGTGCTAGATAAAGGGCAGCTAGTAGACATCGGCGACCACCAGTCTCTCATCAATAGCTGCGAATTGTACCAACGCTTAGTTGAACTGCAATTCAAACACCTTAATCGCTGAGTTATGGAGCAAATGCGTTCAAGTCATTAAGTAATGAAAGACTAAGTCCCTGACATTGTGTGGTTTCAAGCTTCAAAAACTTAAATCACACGTGTTGCAGTTTTGTTAATTTAACGGTAGGGTTTTTATTCCAATAACAACTTATCCCGATGAAGGATAAGCAGATAACGTTAATTACCCAGATAACACTAACTACACAGATAACAATAAGAGAGTTCGCATGGAAGCACTATTATCTGACTACCCGGTAGTAACAGAAATCCCTGTCGCTTGGGGAGAAATGGACGCGCTTAATCACGTTAACAACGCCGTATATTTTCGTTATTTCGAAACTGCTCGCTTAGATTTTTTCAAACATGTCGAGCTGATGGAAGAGATGGCGATTACCAAAGTTGGCCCTGTTCTTGGCGACACTTATTGTAAATATTTCAGACCAGTCACGTATCCAGACACGCTGATGATCGGTTCGCGTGTTACAGACATTCAAGACGACCGCTTCACCATGGAATACGCGATCGTCAGTAAGGCTCAACAGAAGCTGACGACAATCGGCACTGCGACCATCGTTATGTTCGATTTTGCTTCAAACCAAAAAGCGCTGCTTTCACTGCGTTTAACCAATGAAATCGAGAAGATGAACACGTTAAAGAGCCCATGCTTCAAACAGGAAGCTGTGACGGAATAACCTATTCGCTAATTGAAAAAGACTCAGAAAATTTCAGACATTAAAAAGCCACTCGATTGAGTGGCTTTTTTTTGATCTTCTGGACTTTGAAGCTTTTGGCTATAGACCTATAGACCTATAGACCTTGCACGTATTGAGCGTTAGTTCGAACTTCAACCATCTGCTCTAGGTTCTGTTGTGAACCATCAACGCCGTCAATCAAACCTTGGAAGTGTTTGATAAGCTCTACTTTGTCTTGTACTTCTTTCGAACCCGCACCGATGTTGGTTAGGTCGATGAAGAACTCGTCGAACAGACCAGAGAAATCCGTTACAGCGTCATGGTTTAAGAACTGCTCGTGGTTGTAAATGCTTGGGTAGCCGCCCTTCTGCTTATCAACCGCGAAAGAGATACCTTTCACGTTGGTTATCGTGGTCGCTTTCTCACACTTCAGCATACAACCGGCTTCAATGCTTGGCTTGTTACAACCTACCGTTCTTTGGAAGAAACACTGACGGCTGGTCATCATCAAAATTGGGTGGTAGATGCTGTAGAACAGTTTGAAGTTCTCTGGACGGCGAATATGACGAATCTGACCTTTGTTGATCTCGTTCGAAATGAAAGCACCAGCACAGTTTAGCTCTTCTTTCAGCGTAACCAATGCGTGAGAGTTGGTGGTGTTCATGAACGGGCCGGCAACCCACTCAATTCCCATCTCGTAAGCTTTGTAAGCAATACCCGTGTTGTTGGTCACGATGCGAGCTGGCTTGATCTCTTCAAGGATACGAACTGCTTCGTCGTAATCTTTGCCGATCAATACTGCAGGGAACCAAGGAATCAAACGTGGGTTTGCTGCCAAGATATCGATGTACTTGTTACAACGCTTCTTGAAGCTTTCAGGCAGTTTGAAGTAAACATCCGCGTCAGTTACGTCACACAGGTGCAAGTCTTCCACATCAGCGATAAGCATCGACATGGTTGGCTTCTCGTTCACCTTCGGTTGCTGAGGCAGTGCTGGCACTTCAACGTGCTTAATCACTTTTACAGAGCCGTTTAAGATGAAATCGATTTCGTCTTTCAAGACCGACACTTCTTTCAAAGGAAGAATCAGACCTTCATCTAAGTTGTCGTAGTTACAGTTTTCAAGCGTATGAACAGCACTCTTCACTGACTTGAAACGCTTTTCAAGTAACGCCTGAGTAATCGCAGTCTCTTTAGCTGTTGCCAATAACGATTGAGATTGAACCGTAAAGTTTTCTTTTGGTGTGTTAACTGTCACCGTAAATGGTTGACCCACCTTAGCGCTAAACGACAATGACACCGGTGTTTTACGAATATCAAGGAACTCGATCTTGTCGCGCATTTCACTACCTAGCGCATTCTTAGCTTCGTAAAGATCGCTAGTTACTTCTTGAATTTGCACAACAGAGATTTCATTGTTCTCTTTCGTCGCTTTATCAACGGCGTAGTTCATGCTGTTGTCGCGAGGGTTATCGATGAACATGTCTTTCGTTAGGTTGCCCTTAAGGAAAGAGTTGGTGAAATCACGGTTGAATACTTTGTGTAGGTTCGAATCGTCTTCGATCAACAAACCACTTTCTACAAAGCTATCAATCTGTTTACGCCACGTGTCTACCACAGTGTATACGTAGTGTGCGCCCTTAATACGGCCTTCTACTTTCAACGAGTCAACTTTCGCGTCAACCAGTTCAGGTAGGTCGTAGTAAGCGGAGTTATCTTTCAAGTTCAGTGGGAACTTGTTGCCTGCGTTGGTGATTTCGTATTCATCACGACACGCTTGGCTACAACGCCCACGGTTACCTGAGTTACCCACACTTACTGAGCTTGAGTAACATTGACCAGAGAATGCGATACACAAAGCACCGTGTACGAACACTTCAGTCAATACATCGTGATCGTGTGCCACTTCCGTCAGCATTTTGATTTCTGGTAGGTTCAATTCACGAGACAAGTTAACGCGCGTCGCGCCAATCTTAGACAAGAACTTAATCTGGCCTTCGTTGTGCGTCGTTAACTGAGTCGATGCGTGAACATCTAACGATGGGAAATGCTTTTTCACCAAATCAAACAAACCAAGATCTTGAACGATGATGCCGTCTAGTTTGGTGTTCACCAGTTGGTTCAGCAATTTAGTGATAGTCTTAATTTCATGCTCCAGCAGCACAACGTTAAGAGTCAGAAACACTTCACAACCATATTCATGAGCAAGGCGAATCACACCATTCAACTCATCTAACGAAAGGTTAGAGGCTCTGTTACGAGCGTTGAAGGTGTCTAAACCACAATAAACCGCATTGGCACCGGCCACGATAGCGGCTTTAATCGCCTCGACATCGCCACCTGGGGCTAATAACTCAATCTTTCTGCTCATTTTTGAAGTCGCTCACTTACTTATAATTTTTAAGGCGCGTATTCTACCTACAACACGATCTCTTTACCACCTAACAACACTTTCCAAACTAAATGACCTCAATAATGCCAAACGAATTCGATTTACCTATCCTTTATTCTTTAAGACGCTGCCCTTACGCTATGCGAGGAAGGATGGGCATCGCACTATCACAGCAGAAAGTGTTACTTCGAGAAATTATTACCAAAGATAAGCCTAGCGAACTATTGGCAAGTTCGCCAAAAGGCACTGTTCCAGTATTGGTATTGCCTGATGGTCAAATCATCGAACAGAGCTTAGATGTGATGAACTGGGCGCTTCAACAAAACGATCCTCAAGATCTTCTGCGCTTAAGCAATCCAATACTTAGCGAGCAAGTCCAACAACTCATCAAAACCAACGATGAAGAATTCATTGGTCACTTAGAGAAATACCGCGCTTCAGTGCGTTACCGAAACATCGATAGTGAACAACGTCGACAAGCCTGCGAAGCGTTCATTCGTCAGTTAGAAGCGCTACTCACCGATCAGCCCTACTTTTTTGGAGAAACCCCAAGCTTAGCCGATTTTGCCGTGATGCCGTTTGTTAGCCAGTTCGTAAGAGTCGAGAAGAAGTGGTTTGTGCAATCTGAATATCAGAACGTTGGACGTTGGTTAAGAGCGCACCTTGAAAGTAAGCTCTACACCCAAGTCATGAAGCAATACCCTTTGTGGAATGAAACCAAGCAAGATTGTTTTTTTGGGTAGAATTAAGTCTCCATGAATTGCTGGAGATAACTCCATATTGCTGAAGATTACCGAAGATGACTGTAAACAGTTCTAAATAAGCATAGACAGCTCTCTATTGTTATGAAAATCGTGACACTGAATCACAAGCGATGCTATTGATGGCATATTAGATATCAACGAAAATCGCCTTTCACTCAATCACAACGTTAGTTTGAAATGCGCTATGCCAAAAAACAAAATAAACACATTCAACACACCTAGCCCCGATTTTAAAGGGTTCGCGAAAGTTTCACTGTTAGTGGCCTTCTCGCTTGCCCTTTCAGGCTGCAGCGCGAAAAACAAAGCAACCAACACAAGCCCATCTGCTGAGCAGCAGAATCAAGCCTACATTCCAACAAACGTTATTTACTAATCAAATTCCGACGGACTTTATGATAGACAAAGAAAACGTCGATCTATTGATTGAAGAAGGTAACAAACAACTTGTTGCCGATCCGGAATTCCGAAACTTCTTATCATTTGAACGCAACAAATAATGCTAATCTAGTTGCTTATTAAAGCGCAATTTGGCAACTAAAGTTACGTCATAACTTCACCTTTACAAGGATCACTATGGAATTTGAAAACAACATCTTACATCTCGGGTCATTCTTTGCAGTGACCATGGGGATCGTGGTTCTATTTATCGGTCGAAGGCTTAACCAGGTCATCGGTTTTTTGAAAGAGTTTAGTATTCCTGAACCTGTCTCTGGCGGGATTTTGGCATCACTCCTGTTCGCGGCGCTTTACGCGACGACCTCAATCGAAGTGCAGTTTGATCTGTTTGCCCGCGATGTATTATTGGTCTACTTCTTTACCACGATTGGTATTAACTCAAGTTTGAAAGACCTGTTTAAAGGCGGAAAGCCCTTGGTGATTTTGCTAGCAATCACTATCTTCTTCATGATTATGCAGAACATCGTCGGTATTTCTGTCGCATCAATGTTTGGCCTAGAGCCTGTCTTTGGCCTACTCAGCGGAAGTATTTCACTGATTGGCGGGCATGGTACCGCGATTGCTTGGGCACCCAAGGTTGCAGAAGAGTTCGGCCTAGAAAGCGCGATGGAAATAGGTATCGCCAGTGCAACATTCGGGCTGATTTTAGCCAGCCTGATGGGGGGGCCTATTGCGAAGTTTCTCATCAAACGTCACAACCTCAAACCTGCTGACGGGCAATCAAACTCAATCGATTCAAATGCAAAAAAACAACACCAAGCTCTTACATCATTTCAATTTTTAGACGCCGTGTTAGCGATTCATATTTGTGTCATTGTCGGCGCGTTGCTTAATGAATTGATCAGTCAAACCGGGTTACAGCTTCCACTGTTCGTATCGTGTTTATTTGCAGGTATCGTGATCACCAACGTAATGCCAGAGTCATACCCAAGAATATCAGGCACTAAATGGCCAACACGCTCGCCTGCTATCGACTTAATTGCTGAAATATCCTTGGGTACATTTTTGGCGATGTCACTAATGAGCATGCAACTTTGGACGCTCATTGATTTGGCGGGTCCTATCTTCGCGATATTGGCAATGCAGCTGCTACTAGCCGTGATAATCAATATCTTCATCGTGTTCCCATCAATGGGTAAGACCTATGATGCAGCCGTTGTATGTGCTGGGTTTGGAGGGATTTCGTTAGGTTCAACACCTACAGCCATGGCAAACATGTCGGCAGTAAGTCAGAAATATGGGCATTCAGCACAAGCCTTCATCATCGTGCCATTGGTATGCGCGTTCTTCATTGATTTAGCGAACGCACTGATTATTCCTTACTTCATGAGAATGATGTAGCTGACCTTTGTTAAGACGGTACACCACAATTTGTTAAAGCGGTGTACCGCAATTTATTTAGGCGGTATACCCCAATAAAAAGAGCCGCTCATACAGAGCGACTCTTTTACTAATGACTCAATTTGACTATCACTAACGACTACCCAAAGCTTATTGAATCGCTATCGAAATCTCGACTTCAGTTTCGCCTTTGTAAAATTCAAAGTCTGTCGTGTAAGTTCGAACATGTGGGCAATCTGCTGCGTTGAAGTACGCCCACACTTCGCCCCATAAATCGATGACCGCTTGAGGAAGTTCACCTTCAGCAGAAAACGTCAGATATTTACCTGCTTCAATTTCGGTTTCGACTAGGTCATCTAAATTGTTATCGGTAAGTGCATTGGTACATGCAATAACATCAAACTCACCAGTAAAATCCGATTGGTAATTGGTGTAGACACCATACACTTTTGAATCTGGTGTCAGCTTAGGAAAAGCTTGATCGAAAAAACCTTGCCATAATTGACCTATCTTTGCTTTTGTTGGATCAATCTCATCGGTATTAGTGGTTCTTACTGAAAACCCGTACGCCTTTACGGCTTCAATCGTTTCTACTTTCATTCGTTTTATTCCTAAGCCAATCGACGTTTTAACTATGTAAAATCTTAACTAATCTTGTATCTCTTTGTGGCCACACTTTTCACAGACAAGATGACGAGAAAACTCATCCATTGACGCGATAAACGGGCCAAGGAACCAACCTTTTATCATGCCTGCCCAAAACTCGCTTCGCTTTTGGTTAGGTTTGTCTGCAAACGCACTGGTCTTTCTGACCAACACAACAACGTGTTGTGTGTCTTCTCTGCACGCGGTGCAATAGCATTGTTCTATGGTGTTATTCATTTGAAAGCCTATGACGTTTTGAATGAAATTTGCTGAAAATGAGGATTGTTGACACAGACTTCTAGTGTGGAAAGATCAGTGAGTACGACAAGTTGTTCTACACCTTGAATACTGACCTTAATGCACTCTTCACGGCTATCATTGCGTTGAGTATCTAATCCGACACATTCAATCTGCTCGCCAGACTTCAGCGTTAATTTGATTGGGTATCGGTGCATACACACAATCTCAATATAATCGTAATCGTTGCAACTAATCATAATACCCCTCCAATTCATCCACCACGCTAATGCGACACGCCATACTATGCAATATGCATATAATCAATCATTTACCCAAATCACATTGATGTTCGTCCGAAACTAAACTTGCTTCTAAACCTACTTCTAAACTTAGCTTAATCCAGCTTAACCCATTCACGTTTCTTCTACTCACGCCTGCTTATTCTTTCATTGTTAAATAATAATCGAGAACAAAACAATGAAAACCATGAACCATTTACACGTGTTAGCTTTTTTAGGCTTAGTCGCTTCAATGATGACGTTTAATGCAAGTGCCGCCTCAGAAATCGATGCGAGGCACTTTGCCAATGGCAAAGCCAAATACACGCAGCTTTGTCGGGTGTGTCATGGCGACAAAGGACACGGTGATGGCCCCACTGCCGCTTCATTGCCACACAAGCCCGCCAATATCGCTAATAAACTAGGCGGCTTTTTTACCAGTCCAAGTTCTTTGGCGGATGACATTTTAGAAGGTAACGTAGAACAAGGTATGCCAGCATGGCAAGGTGTTATCACAAAGCAAGACGCGTTAGATGTCTTGTCATATATAGATTCAATTCAGTAAATTTTCACTTGTTTGAGCATTCTTGTATAAACACCATGTGGGGCTACATTGTCACGCGTGGCTATATCGGGGGACAGCGATTACTTGAGAGCTTTCCAATAATGATAAAGCCCATCGATATCTGAAGAACACATCAACGACATTGCGCCTTTGATCTGTTCTTCGCTCCACTCCCACCATTTCATTTCTAACAACTGAGCAATCTCAGTGTCATCGAATCGATAACGGATATGACGTGCAGGGTTTGAACCGACAATCGAGTATGGCGCTACATCTTTGGTCACAACCGCTCTACTCGCGATAATCGCCCCGTCACCAACCTTAACACCACTCATGATCATCGCTTCTGTACCGATCCACACATCATTACCAATCACGGTATCGCCAGAGCGTTCAAAGCCGTCGATCGCACCTTCAAACTTCTCGTCGTCTTGATAGAAAAACGGGAAAGTGCTGACCCACTGATTTTGGTGGCCTTGGTTTCCCGCCATCATAAATACGGCACCTGAACCAATCGAGCAATAACTGCCGATGATCAACTTGTCGATGTCTGTTCTATCAGGCAGCAGATAACGCGCACAATCATCAAAGCTGTGATTGTGGTAATAACCTGAATAGTAGCTATGTTCGCCCACGATGATGTTGGGGTTGGTCACTTGTTCTTTCAGTGACTTTCCGACAAACGGGCTCTCAAAATAGTTTTTCATGTTTGTACTCTTAGTTTCGTTCTTTTAATTAGGTACTTTTGTTGCGTGTTTATGGTTTTAACAGGTTTATCTTAGTGTAAATGCCAACGTGCCCTAACGACCGCCTGCAATATCAATAAACGAACCGGTTACATACGAAGCTTCGTCTGATAATAACCATGCGATAGAGTTAGCCACCTCTTCTGGTGTGCCGCCTCGTTGTAACGGTAGCTGCGAAGCGAGTCTGTCTACGCGATCAGGCTCTCCGCCATCTGCGTGCATCTCAGTATAAATACAACCTGGCCTTACGCCATTCACTCGGATATTACGTGAAGCCAATTCAAGCGATAAGCCTTTAGTGAGTGAATCCATCGCACCTTTCGATGCTGCGTAATCCACGTACTCAAACGGTGCGCCCGTTCGCGAAGCCGCAGACGATACATTCACAATCGAACCCGCACCGTCAGCTTGTTTGATAAAGGCTTTACTGCAAAGGAAGCAGCTTGATACGTTCGATTTCATCACCTTTTCAAAGCGATCCAATTCGATGTCAACCAAAGGTGACTGAGTAAACAAAATCCCGGCATTATTGACCAAGTGAGTCACTGGACCTAGCTTGTTACGAGCAATCTCGAATAAGGACTTCACG
>NZ_JBFRLX010000111.1:0-4002 GCF_041470165.1 Vibrio sp. 10N.286.46.A8 | reverse complement strand
TTAGCTTCTTAGCTTCTTCGCTTCATTCGCTTAGAGCTAGCCTAGACGTCGGTTTTTTCCTTGAACTCACACAAGTCTTCAATGATACAGCTGCCACAGCGTGGTTTACGTGCGACACAGGTGTAACGTCCATGAAGAATGAGCCAATGGTGGACATCCAGTTTGAATTCTTTTGGGATAACTTTAAGTAGTTTTGCTTCGACATCGTCGACGGTTTTACCCATCGCTAGCTTAGTGCGGTTTGATACACGATAGATGTGAGTATCAACGGCAATGGTTGGCCAACCGAAAGCGGTATTTAACACTACGTTTGCTGTTTTACGTCCAACACCTGGAAGGGCTTCTAATGCAGCGCGATCTTCCGGTACTTCACCATTATGTAGGTCAAGCAGCATACGACACGTTTTGATGGTGTTTTCTGCTTTTGAGTTAAATAGGCCGATGGTCTTGATGTACTCTTTTAAACCATCGACACCTAGGTCGAAAATAGCCTGTGGCGTATTGGCTACAGGGTACAGCTTATCAGTCGCCTTGTTCACGCTGACATCGGTTGCTTGTGCAGACAATAGAACGGCAATCAGCAGTTCGAATGGGCTATTCCAGTTAAGCTCGGTTTCTGGATTTGGATTGTTTTCTCTTAAGCGCTCAAGTATTTCTACTCGTTTTACATTGTTCATAGCGACATTACTTTCAAATAGTTAGGGCTTGAGTTCCGGCGAAGTTCTTTCAAACTTACTCGTTTTAAAATAACAAGTTTCGCAATGGTTCAGGCTTTATCATCGGTTACGCGCTCTTATGAGCGTCATTATTATGTGTACTTGGTCAATCTATTTACCTGCTGAGCGGTTGAGTTACTCAGCAAGATTTAAGCTACTGTAACTTATCAGGCATTGGTAACGCGAGCGCGTTCAATGGCTGGTTTTTCTTGTTTTGGCTGTCTAGATTTAGCTTGGTTATCGATGATGTTTTTCAAAGCAATTAAGAAACCAACACCAATAAAGGCACCGGGTGGAAGCAGGGCTAACAAGAAGCTGTTATCAAATTGGAATATCTGGATTCGTAACACCGAAGCCCAATCACCAAGGAGAAGGTCGGCGCCATCAAATAGGGTTCCGTTACCAATAACCTCACGCATCGCACCCAATACAACCAGTACTGATGTCATGCCAAGGCCCATCCAGAAACCATCTTGAGCAGCAGGCAAAACTTCATTTTTAGACGCGAAAGCTTCCGCTCGGCCAATAATGATACAGTTGGTTACGATCAATGGGATGAAGATACCCAAAGAGAGGTAAAGGCCATACGCGTAAGCGTTCATCAGAAGTTGAACACAGGTTACTAGTGAAGCAATGATCATCACGAACACTGGAATACGCACTTCTTTTGGCACATGGTTTCGAACCAAAGATACAGACACGTTCGAGCCGACTAGTACAAGCAAGGTAGCGATACCTAATCCAAGAGCGTTAGTCACAGTCGAAGAGACAGCCAACAGCGGACACAAGCCAAGGAGTTGCACTAGGGCAGGGTTATTGGCCCACATGCCATTTTTAATTAGTGTTTTATGGTCACTCATTATTCACCACCACAATTTAGAGGTTGAGCAAGCAATGCTTGGTTGTTTTGATTAACGTACAGCACCGCTTGTTTCACTGACTTAACGACAGCTCTTGGCGTAATGGTTGCGCCAGTGAACTGGTCAAAGTCACCACCATCTTTACGAACCTTCCAACGGTCAAGATTAGAATCCGTCACTTGCTTACCAGCAAATGAGAGAATCCAATCACTCACACGCAAATCAATCTTATCACCCAAACCTGGAGTTTCTTGGTGAGAAAGCACGCGAGTACCTAAAATCGTACCGTCAATTTTCATTCCAACAATAACTTTAATCGCACCGTTGTAGCCGTCTGGGGCAATCGCCTCGATCGCAATCGCACTTGGCTCACCATTGAGTTTAGCAATGTAAGCTGGCATCGCTTGTTCAGTGCCTAGCTCTTCTGCTTGAACGAGAGTACAAGATGAAAACAGTTCATTGTCGTGCAGATCGTGCGGGATCACTTGGTTAAGCACGGACAGTAACTGAGCCTGTTCTTGCTGCTTAATCTGATCTTTGGTCAGGTAGTGAGTTACCGCGACCAAACCTGTCGAAGCACACGCAAAAATTGCGAGTACAAGGCCGTTTTTCTTAATTGCATTTAGCATGGTATCCGCTCCTTAATGGCCGTATGTACGAGGTTTGGTGTAGTAGTCAATCAGTGGAACACACATGTTGGCTAACAATACAGCAAACGCTACGCCATCAGGGAAGCCACCCCAACTGCGGATGATAAAGACTAACCCGCCAATCATGGCACCAAATACTAAACGACCTTTCACTGTCGTCGAGGCTGAAACCGGATCGGTTGCAATGAAGAATGCACCAAGCATGGTTGCACCAGACAATAGATGAATGGTTGGAGAAGCGGTTTCACCAGGCGTCAGTACTAAGAACACTAGGCTAAATAGGGTCAAGCTTCCCAGAAACGCTACTGGGATATGCCATTGAATCACGCGTTGCTTGATAAGCACTAAGCCACCAATAAGGTAAGCAAGGTTTACCCATTCCCAACCCACGCCAGCTAACCAGCTAAATTGAGGTTGAGACAGAGCTTCAGACGCTGTGTTGCCTGCAGTTAATGCGGTTTTGAAGGCGTCGAGTGGCGTCGCCATTGTGGTGCCATCAATCCCTAAGCGTGCTTGTTGTAAAGACAAGCCTTCATTATTGAAACCAGTAAAGATCATCAAGAAGGAGTCAACAAAGCTCGTAGCTTCAGCAGTTAAACTGGTCGGCGCATTCCAGCTGGTCATTTGAACTGGGAATGAGATCAGCAAAACAACGTAAGCCACCATCGCGGGATTAAATGGGTTTTGCCCAAGGCCGCCATAAAGGTGTTTTGCGATGATGATAGCGAAGAACATACCTATTACTAGAATCCACCACGGAGAGTGTGGGGGAATAGCGACACTGAGCAGCCAAGCGGTCACAACCGCACTGTAATCTCGCAATGCCATCACAGGCGGACGTTTTCTTAGCAGCATTACAGCGGCTTCAAAGGTAACAGCAAGTGCAATAGCAAATACTAACTGGATGAGCGTACCCCATCCAAAGAAGTAGGTTTGAGCTAGTAGACCTGGCAATGCACAAATAGCGACCCATTTCATGAGATCAGGGGTGCTTCTACGATTGTGCGCGTGCGGTGAGCTGGCGATAAAGAAGGCCACTACTCTTTCTCCTCATTATTCTTTTTGTCTTGCTCTTGCTGCGCCTTTCTTGCTTTAGCACGAGCAATCGCTGCAGCAACCGCTGCTTTTTTAGGGTCGACTGGTTCTTGTTGAGTTTCAGCCTTTAATTCAACTACAGGTTCAACCACAGATTCAGGTATTTCTGCTGATTCTTCCTGTTTCGCTTGTTGTGCCTTTCTTGCTTTAGCGCGAGCTATTGCAGCGGCAACGGCAGCTTTTTTAGGATCCACTGGTTCTGATTGAATTTCAGCTTCCACTTCTACTTCAGGAGCGATTGCTTCTGCTTCGACCTGCTTAGCTTGCTGTGCTTTCTTCGCTTTAGCGCGAGCAATCGCGGCGGCAACTGCAGCTTTCTTAGGATCGACTGACTCTTGTTGAGTTTCAGCTTCAACTTCAACCACTAGTTCAGGAGTTTCTGCCGTTTCGTCTAGCTTAGCCTGCTGTGCTTTCTTCGCTTTAGCGCGAGCGATAGCGGCAGCGACAGCATCTTTCTTGGCATCGCCAGAACTTTTAACCGGAGCTTCGCTTTCTGTTGGAGTAGAAGATTCAGCTTGTTGAGCCTTCTTGGCTTTAGCGCGAGCAATGGCCGCAGCAACCGCGTCTTTCTTAGCGTCACCTGATTTTTCAACCGGAGCTTCAGAAGCTGACTCTGTTTGTTGCGCTTTCTTTGCTTTAGCGCGAGCGATGGCTGCAGCGACTGCATCTTTCTTGGCATCG
>NZ_JBFRLX010000110.1:0-7878 GCF_041470165.1 Vibrio sp. 10N.286.46.A8 | reverse complement strand
CATGATTGCATCTTTATTGCGACCGACTATCGACAAGCAATTAAAGCGGTCGAGACTCACTCTTTTCATGTACTCCTCATCGATTACCACCTAGAGCAATTCTTCACGGGCTTTGAACTATTAGGAATTCTGTATCGAAATAGGCTCATCGACCATACGGTTGCGACAATTTTACTCTCCGGGGATATGCGTCAAGAAACGGTATTAACTGCCCTGTCAGGCGAGGCACACCATTTCGTTTCTAAACCGATTCATACTCAGAGGTTAGGTAAAAAGATCCAAAGTGCTGTGTCCGTCTCGAAAAAGCTGACACAACTGAACGAGTTATATCCAATCACCAGTCAGGATAAATTGGCTCAAGCATTAGCGGTCTCGCCTAATGGCACTAGCGTTCAATTCGAAGCGACACTGATTGAACATTTAATTTCAGGTAAGAATTGGCAATTGCTCTCTAGCGTCATTAACCACTCGAAAACCAACATGCACCCGACAAAACTGGTTGCTGAAGCTCTGATTCTCGACAGTTTAGGCAAACAGGATCTAGCCATAGATAAGCTCCACAACTTTCTGATCGCGCAGCCACTCTCATTGAGCGTCATTGATTGCTTAAGCTGTATCTACGAAAAACATAAGATGCTGCTTCCTGCTCTGAAATTAGCGATTCGTGCATTTGAGATGACACCAAGTATCAGCCATCGTGCAATCAGGGCGATTGACTTGGCTGAGAACGCAGACAACACACGTATGATCATAAAGTTAGGTGAGATGTATGCGACCCATATTTCAGCTGCTGACATTGATGTCATTCACTCCATTTGTGCGCACTTTAATTCGTTAAAAGCGACTTATCAGCGCGAGACGCAACTAAAGTACAAACGTATTTTGCTTGAGCACGCCAACCAATTCACCGAGTTAGTAAACCTGAAACTTCCGGTAAAACAACAGCAGCAGGTTTTAGCCAGCCTTGCCCTGTTTCAGAGCAGTATCTTGCTCATCGAAAATAGCCCTCAGGTTGCCCACAAAAAAGTGATTAGAGCTTCAACGCTGTTAGCGAATAATTTCCACAGCCAACCAACTTACTTGCTCGATCAACTATTACCACTGCTCGTCCATTTTGGGGAGTACTCTCTTTATCACTTAGCAGTGGAATGCCTAAAATCTCGTGGAGAAGCAGTAAACCACAAACTTGAGTCCAAAAATGTCGACCCTTCAACTTGTATAAACATTGATAACTTTGGGTCAATACAGGAATTAAAAGACTATATTCACAGTTACCCATATTCAGTTGCCGCCAAACTTGACTATATATATGCCGTTCATAAAGCTCATATAGATGAAAAACTTAGCGACGACTATTTAAGAGAAATTTTACAGTTAGAACTTCCTCCAAAATGGAATCAATGGATTAGTGATTCATTAAGATCTGGTTTTTCGAGTAAGCCGCCTAGCCCATTTTCAACATACAGCCAACAGGAGTCTATATGCTAGATATCGATGCCTTAAATGCCTACTTAGATAATGACAGAGAAATAATCTTCGCTGTATTGTCTGTGTATCAAGAAGACCATGGCAATTCATTAGAAGAGATACAAGAACTGGTACAGCAACAAGATTGGGGCAAGCTTCATTTTATCGTACATACATTAAAAGGCATATTAGCCAGCTTCGGCGAAGAAACAGCTACAGCGGCCTTAGAAAGAGTCGAGCAAAACACATCCAATAAACTAGCACCTCAAACGGATGACCTTTCGGTTATCTACAGCGAAGTAAAAATCATCAATCAACAAATCGATGATGTGCTCAGCACTTATTAGTCGATAGAACTAAGAGTTACGTGGTGAAACTTAGTAGCCAAAGGAGTTGAGGTATTTGGAAACATTGAACCTCGACTCTTGTCATTTTCTCTCTCAATTATATAGCTAATCCACGCCTATAAATTCATGGTATTTATCTAGATAAGCTCAAACATAGCAACACTTTATAGACCTCCTACATACATGTCTTGAACAAAAAACCGTCACACTCGATGGGATGCAAAATAGTTAAATATTTGTAGATTTTTTTGTGACATAAACATACGAAATTGCATTTTATTTATTGGTAAAGAAGAAACTGTTACCTACACTTCAATGAAACCAAGTGTTATTCACCTGGTGACATAATAATAAAATAAAACGTTCAGTCGGCTAGATAAGGACAAGGAAATGAACAATGACAATTTTGCTGCGTTTCAGGGGCTCACGAATGAAACTCCCATTAAAGAATCATTTTCAACTGCTACAGAACCTTATGCTCACTATCTAAAGGATATCGTGGGCATTGATCTGTTATCGCGTGAAGATGAATTGTATTACGCAAAGTTGAATCGTGCGGGTGACAAACAAGCACGTGACATCATGATCGAATCGAATCTACGCCTCGTTGTAAAAATCGCAAAAAGTTATCTAAAACGCAAAGGCAACAACTTCACACTGCTCGACCTTATCGAAGAAGGGAACATTGGCTTAATCAAGGCCATCGATAAATACGACCCTGAACCTGGCTATCGTTTTTCGACTTATGCTGTGTGGTGGATTCGCGAAAATATTGAAGCGGCTTTAATGAATAAAGGTCGTACCGTTCGCTTACCTGCTCATGTGTGCAAAGAAATTAATAGCCTTGCATCAAAGAAGCTCGATGTAAGCAAAAAAATGCGTAAAGAAATCTCGATCTCAGAATTATCGAATAGCTCAGGCGTAAAAGCTGAACGTGTCGATCAACTGGTTGCGTTAAGCGGTTTTATTGACGTAACAACGACGGTTGGTATCAGCCACGCACCACTCGTATTGGATCAGTGCGAAAGTGAATACATCCCCGATCCTCAACAAGATTGTGAAGACCAATCATTTACACATGCGCTAGAGCAGATCATAAACACACTGCCACCTAAATTGCAGAAGGTTCTTATTCACCGTTTTGGTTTCTTCGATAACAAGGTGAAAACACTGTCAGAGGTTGGACAAATGTTGGATGTGAATGTGTCTAATGAGCGAGTTAGACAAATGCAGAAAGAAGCGGTCGAGAGAATTCAAAAACGACTGAAATTTGATGGCTGGGTCTAAGTCGCACCTGTATAGAATTAGGTGAAAATAACGGTCAGTAAAAACTGTAACGTTAAGTAAAGAAAGAACCTTAAGGGTGAGCCTCAAAGCTTGCCCTTTTTGTTTGCCTACTTTCTTAGCAAACTTGAGTCATCACAAGCGCTCAAAACAAGCTATCATAGTCAGCGAACCCAGGCTGCGTTTAATCACCTTAACGAAGTGGCTCTTTCGCTGCGTAGAATGAGGTAATTAACATAGGTGGTTTCAAGGCAATCTTGTTCCCACAAAGATAGGATACGCTTAGTGGCAAAGTAATAGTCTTTGTTCCTCAATAACATGCCAACAGTGCGGCTAAGTTTCTCAAATCGAACTTGGTCGCTTGCCGCAATGTAATCGTCATCACTTTGAATAATGGGAGCCAAACCATCGGCAAACCAATTATTTAGAATTTCTCGCATCTCCAATTCAGACTCAGGAACATCCACACTCGACAACTCACGATGTTGAGGTGGTGGCACGATGTATTTCGACGCTTGTGGCGAACTGACATAACGATACATGCCCTCACTCCTTTTTAACTATCTCTATAGTAACTAAGAACATTCTTGTGGATTCTCAAGTTTTTTGAAGCCAAAGAATGAATCTTAGCGACAAACAAGAAAGCCATGCAAAGGTCACTCTACATGGCTTTGCTCAGGGCAACTTTACGCTGCCCTATCTACTTGTTGGTTTAGACTAAATGTCGGTTCAGACTAAAACTAAGCCCTCTCGATTAAATCGAGCTTTGGTCGAAGTCGTTGCCTTGATCGGTTCCAGTTTGAGAATCTGAATCGAAGCTTCCAGAGTCGTCCGTGAAGTCAACCCCTTGATCTTGACCACCAGAACTTGTCCAATCGCTACCGCCGGATTCCATACCCGCCATGTCTGGTTGCTGATCTTGGGTAGAACCTTGCATGGTGTATTGATCATCGACCTCAACTTCAACAGAACCACTCGCACCGTCAATTGATCCACCCAATTCGTCGTAACCTTGGAATTGGATTTCACTAGTACCTTCGTAGCCCTCCGGAAGTTCAACCGATACAGACTGATCTAAGTTACCGCTGATTGTGAAGCTACCATCACCGTTATCCAGTGCGTTACTCACAGTAGATCCCTCAGGTAAGCCAGACATTTCAGCATAATCAACCGATTCGTTACCACTCACCTCATCTGGAATCGAGATAGAGATAGTATCGCCCGGAGCCGCCGTTACATCAGCCACGCTGTCTTCGGCTTCGGTGTCACTGTCTTGAGCTTGGTCATCAGCTTGTTGTGCGACTTCCACTTGCTGCTCTTCCGTTGCTTGAGCTGCTTGTACTTGCGGTTCATCACTCTGTGCTGAATCATCGGCTACTTGGATACTTAAGCTATGGCTCGACACCTCACCACCATCGTTAACGTCGACATTCATCGCTAAGTTGCCGTCAAAGTCTTCATTTGGCCAGTAAGTCCACTCACCTTCGCCAGATTCAGCAAAGAAGCCTGCATCGTTCGCGTCTGCAACATCAACAACTTGTGCAGAATCACTCACGCCTAACTCATCCACCAGCTGTGACTCGGTAATAGTTAGTGAACCATCATCAGCTAAGGCATAACCTTCACTCGCCGCTGCTTCATCGCCACCTTGAATATCCACATTGAAGAAGCTTTCGATGCGATTTTCGCCATCAGTCGCAATAAACCCAACTTGAACATCGCCGGTGTAGTCTTCAGCAGGTGTGAATTGATAGTTACCTTGGTTATCGCTCTCAATTACGCCCTGACCTTCCATCAAGCTCACTGACTCAATGCTCAAGCTATCGCCTTCTGCATCGGTCAGGTTCGCTAACATGTCTTCATCAGTAAACGACAAGGTTGCATCGGCTGCGATTTCAGTGGTTGTGATGCTGTTAACTTCTGGTGCTGCATTCTCTTGTGAATCGCCCTCTTTCACGACCACGCCAGTTTGCTCATCATGAAGCACGCCATCTTTATCAACTACGTAAGCAATGTCTGCTTCGCCAGTGAAACCTGGTGCTGGTGTGAACGTCCAAGTGCCATCGCCATTATCGACAATCTCACCTTGGCTGCGGTCGGCAAGATGAACCAGTTTCACTTCATCGTCGCTGTCAGCATCCACATTCTCAGCCAATCCGATTAGATCATCAGCGGTTAGGATGATGGAATCACCCGCCACGGTTTCGAAGTCACCGGAATCGATGCCATCTTCAAACGCTTCAGGCTCATCTCCGTAATCAACCGTTGTTGCACTTACTGTTACGAAGAACTCACCATGGAAGTCTTCAGGCGGCGTCATTTGAATGTTTGAGATATCCCAGTCGAACAGGTCGATATATTGACCCGGCTCAGTGATCATCACAGTATTCACACCATCGGTTACCTCGAATCCAACAGGGAAACCTGTCATCACTAGGTTACTTAGCGTTTCTGAATCATCGACTAGTCCAACATTCAGTCCTAAGTGACCGGTTTCATCTTCACCGAACACTAATGGACCGTCATGGTCAGTTGAAATAACTGCGCCATCTGCGACAGGACGGACGTACACAGGAACATCGAGAACCGTTTCAAACTCACCGTCACTCACGACCACTTGTAGGTCAGAAACACCCGCAAAGTCGCCCGTTGGTGTGAATGTCCAAGTTCCATCACCGTTGTCCGTTACTTCACCACCATCTTCACCGTCTGCGGTAATAATGCGAGAAACAACAAGGTCCGCCGTATCAATGTCACCGAACAAGTTCATCAAGTCGCCAGCATCGAAGGTGAACGCGCCATCTTCGTCTGTGGTCATCATCGCGTTACCGACATTGAATGGAGCATCGTTAACTGGAATCACATCCACATTCAGCGAGCCATCAACCACTTCTTCCCCGTCAGTAGCTTGATAACCCAGTTCTACTAAGCCATTAAAGTCTTGAGTAGTTACTAAGTGATACATGCCGTCTGGCTGCTGAGTTAAGGTCGCATTCGCTGGAGCTCGAACTGTGATGCTCTCGATGCTGATCTCGTCGCCATCAAGATCTGTTACTTGATCCGCGATGTAAGCTGGGTCAATCACCATGACCACATCTTCTTCGCCTTGCATCTCAATCATTGGCGCTTCAGGTGCATCATTCACTGGCGTGACATCGATGTTACCGTCGACTGAGATTGTCTCTTGGCCATCGCTAACGTCAAACGTCATTGGCACATCACCATTGAAGTTCTCGTTTGATGTGAATGACCAAGTACCATCTTCGTTATCGAGCAACTCACCCAAGCTAGGGTCGATTTGTAGACCCGAAGCTGACAGCTCGTCTGCGGTGTTATCGATGTCGGTAGCTTGAGCTAACAACATGTCCTGTGTGATAAGAATGGTGCTGTCTTCGGCTGTGGTTAGTTCCACTTCCTCCGACTCAGGTCCATCATTCACAGCCAGAACTTCGATGCCTGCCGTTGTTGTAGCAGTCGCACCGTCATCGTCGGTTACAACCACATCTAGGCTGATATCACCGTTAAAGTTCTCACTCGGCGTGAAGGTCACAGAACCATCATCGTTTTGAACCAATTCGCCGTCAGAGCCTGTGTAAGTCACGCTTTCAAGCGACACTTCACCATCAACGTCTGAGCTGTTCGCAATCAACTGCTCAGGGCTAATAGTAATCGTGCCATCTTCGTTCATTTGGTAAGAGGTAGAACCCGCCACTGGTGCATCATTCACATCCGTTACGGTCACATCAATATTGGCATCGACTGTCTCTGTGCCATCAAACACTGTGAAGCCAAGGTTTACATCACCATTGAAGTTCTCGTTTGGAGCAAAGCTGTAAGTGCCATCACCGTTATCAGTGAACACACCTTCTGCGCCCGTGTAAGACACATCCGTGATAGACAGGTCATCTCCGTCGATGTCTGTAGCGCCTGCTAGTAGATCTGCATCCGTGAAGATTAGCGTTCCATCTTCCTCAACTGTGAAGCTTTGGTCAGCGGCTGTCGGTAAGTCATTGACTGGGTTAACCGTTAGGTCGACGCCTGCTTGAACAGTTTCAAGGCCATCTGACACATCGAAGCTTAGGTCTATGTCGCCGTTGAAGTCAGCATCAGGAGTGATAGTAAATGAACCATCATCGTTCGCTGTTACAGTCGCATTATCGCCTGCAGATAGGTTGCTTGCGGTCAGTGCATCACCATCAACATCGGATGCGTTAGCCAGCAACTGCTCTTGAGATAACGTAATTGAACCATCTTCATCAACCGAGTAAGCCACGTTTCCAGCCACTGGTGCGTCGTTAACTGCAATGACTTCAATACCAGCGTTAGTCTGAGCCGTTGCACCGTCGTCATCAATAACCGTCACATCAAGGTTGATGTCGCCGTTAAAGTTTTCGTTTGGTGCGAACGTTACCGAACCATCTTCATTTTGAACCAAGATACCGTCGGCACCCGAGTAGCTCACGCTATCAAGCGACACCTCACCGTCCACATCGGAGCTATTCGCAATCAACTGCTCAGGGCTCAATGTGATGGTGCCATCTTCGTTCATTTGGTAAGACGTTGAACCCGCCACTGGAGCATCATTAACGTCTGTTACCGTTACGTCGATATTTGCATCAACCGTCTCTGTACCGTCAGATACAGAGAAGTCCAGACTTACATCACCGTTGAAGTTCTCGTTTGGTGCAAAGGTGTAAGTGCCATCGCCATTGTCGGTAAACACACCCTCTGCGCCAGTGTAAGAAACATCGGCAACTGAAAGCTCATCACCATCAATATC
>NZ_JBFRLX010000109.1:0-2714 GCF_041470165.1 Vibrio sp. 10N.286.46.A8 | reverse complement strand
CCATCCGGATCCACATACCCTAACGGGTCACCATCCACATACGCATAGAGGTTAATCCCGCCTTGCTCTTGCAGTGGGTCGCGGTTTAGCCAGCGGCCCAAGTTTGGCATATAGAAGCGATAACCAAAATAAACTAATCCACTTTCAAAATCTGAGCGTTTGGTCGACATACCAAACGGCTGTAGAGTGAAACCATCGCCACTTACTTGCCCGTATGGCGAATAACCTCGTTGGCTGAGTCTTTCGCCTGCTTGGTCAAACACACCATAGACGTGACCGAGATGGTTAGTCATGTAGTAGATATTTTGCTGGCTCTGCTGACGCATTAATAACCCAGAGACAAAGCCTTTTGTATTATGGAAAAAGACAAGACCTGACCCTATTCTTCTATGCTTTAATTATTTATTCTTAATAAATATAGGTAGCATCAACGCAACGCCCCATAAATAAGCTCCAGAGTGTAACTTTAAAGATAAAATAGAGGTAGCCCCGTTACCCCCGGCCACTATTACTAGCGGCTGAGAAAAGAAAATGATTAGCGCACATAAGGTTACGACTGACCATGGATTCACTTTTATCCCTTGGTTATTAGACAAGCTTAGCACCCAAGAGATATTTGCCAACCATGGGAACATCAACGCTATGGCTGTGTCGAACCAAGTGGTCAACATAAACGTTGCCGCAAAAACTTGCATGAAGCCAAATACTAGTGCTTGATAACCATAAGTTAAACTGCTTTCTCGCCCGTCAACGCAGGAAAAAGCCGGCAGAAGAAGCGCTACAAGATAAAACAGAGCTGATAGATTTCTAACAGAAAACATAGGGCTTTGCCTTATGCTAAACGCATTAATGGGTGAAAACACACTATCCCACTTGCCTTAATCATTTGTCTTCAATGCATATTTCTTTATTAGTAAAACCAGCTTTTCTTCCTCAATCTGAGATTCGAATGAATCAGAAGGAATAATCAAAGCAGCAAGCTTATCCACAAAAATATAAACATCTCCACTGTTATCCTCTACGGACTCAACAGCCTCCCATTTGTAAAAACAACTCCCGAATGGATTCACTTCATTAATCCCTTCCTCTGTTAACTCAATGGTCTTATCGCCAATAATAATACCACCTTCATTTGGCACTGATAATTTCCTTATCTTTATTAAGTTATAAATAAAACCCGGAATAATATAAAAATAAGTGTCATTGTCATTAAAAATGTTTGCAAACGAAAACTAGAAAAGTTAACCCTTCCAATATTTATAGCTACTGACATAAAAAAAACAGCAATAAAAAAGCCAATCATCATGCTCTTTATAAAGTTCTTTTTTGTACTTTCTTGCGATGAACTCAGTCGTTTTAAAGCAAAACCTGAAAAATCCAAGTAGTTCTTTTTGGTAATTTTAATTGATTTGATCATTATAACTTCCCTATGTATACATCGACTTGCGTAGTTGTAGAACAATACAATAATCGTATTAGATCAATACACGGAACACACAAAACTAGTAAACCTACATTGTTGGCTAGCATTTTAAGTTATTAATGTAAGGAATATTTATTTTTAGCCAAAGCCTTTACCCTATAGTAAAAGGAAAGACCTCGTCTTCAGCACTTATTTGGAGACAAAGCCGTTTGCCTCTTTCGGGTGGATTCTCATCTTTATCTTAGTCGGTGCCGATGAGGCGAACCATTTCATTAGACCTTACCTTATTATTTACTTTTACTCCCAAGCACTAACAGGATCACATAGCTCTAACGGAATAAAAAAACACCTCATTTCAAGAAACCCCTTTAATGATTCTGATTCGCTATCTGATATTTCTTCATAAAAGAGATTTAAATATTCTTCCTTATAATCTAATCCTTTATGATAGTTATTTTTATAATTCTCCATATACGCATATAAAGCAGGTTTATTTCCATGAGCAATTATTTCCTCTAGACATGTTAAATCATAATTACCACTACTTGAAAATTTCCCACTAATAATAGCATCACAATATAAAATTTTATACTGTAGTTGTTCCTTATCCTTTACTTTATTTAATAACTTATCAGATTTATCATATAACCAATTTCGGCTAGGATAGTGCATATATGAGCGCGCAAGTAATAACTTACTTTGATCATCATCTACGGTATCCACTGCCATCTCTAGATAATAATCAATTTTCTTATAGTTAATCTCACCTATATTCCCCAACATCCCATAAAAATAGCAATCCGTTAGTTTTTTATACCCTTTATGATCACCGTTATCGGCATTTTCTTTTAAAACCTCACACTCCTTTACTATGTCAATCATTTCCACTTCCCTTTCTTTCGATAGTATATCGAATGACAACAATGACGAAATAGACACTAAAAAAACAATTACGTAATTAACAATTACTTTCATTTAATAACTCCATTCACAATATATTCCACATGATTGATATCTAAAATATTCAAACACTGTTTCCTGCGCCTCGGATTTGGATTTTTTTGCAGCAAAATTATTTGAACTAGTTTTTTTATTCGTAGCGTCACATGAAGCTTTGCTTTGCGGATTACTACTTTCTGGTTCTATTGGAAGACTTTCTGTCCACAAGTTTCTCATACTCTCAACACAATCATGTACACACTGGCTGTTCGTTTGGGCTGAGTAAACTGCGTGGTCCCATGGATTGGGATTTACCGGTCTGCCCTTTATTTTTCCATCCGGATCCACATAC
>NZ_JBFRLX010000108.1:0-6484 GCF_041470165.1 Vibrio sp. 10N.286.46.A8 | reverse complement strand
ACTGGTGCTAACGATCCAGACTTTAACCTTAAGAGTGAGCCTGCGCTTATCTTACGTCAGTCTGGTCAAAACCACGTGTTTGCTTCTGTACTAGAAACGCATGGTTACTTTAACGAGTCTATCGAAGCCTCTGTAGGCGCTCGTGGCCTGGTTAAATCAGTGTCTGTTGTGGGCCATAACAGTGTCGGGACTGTTGTTCGCATTCAGACTACTTCTGGTAACACTTACCATTACGGTATTTCAAACCAAGCTGAAGACACGCAGCAAGCAACTCACACAGTTGAGTTCGCGGGTGAGACATACTCGTGGGAAGGGTCATTTGCTCAACTGTAAATGATTGACACATAGGCCGTTTAACGATGGCTTGTGTTGATGTGGTGCTTTGCGGGAACGAAGCGCCATATCATGTTCGATTGTAAGGGTGTTCGCATCTAAGTAACTGAACGAAATTAATGTCGATGACAAAGAATATCGGAAATAAGTCAAACCGAGTAACTCGTTGCGAGTTGCTCGGTTTTTTTATACGTGTGGTTTGAGGGGGAGATCGTTTGAATTAATTGGGTTCAATTTACATCTGATGTTTAGGGTTGATGACTAGGGGCTGTTGACCTTTCGTGGTTAAGTTTTGTTCGAGATAAAATCGTTTTAGGCGCGGCGAAGAGTATGTAGCCTAGTCATTCTAACCAAATATTCTTCAACAAAGCATAAAACGATTTTAGCCGAACCCTCGGGCAGCTCTTGTGGTTCATTTCTACAGCGTTATCGGCTTTTCATGTAGGCCAGCTACACGTCAAAGCCTCTTCCTTGTATAAATTTTCCACAAGATGCTGCAAAACCCAGCTCGAAAGATCAACAGCCCCTAAATTTAGAGAAACGTTCAATGCTGCAGCGGCGCATTGACAACGAAACGATTTAACAAAATGAACGTTGTTATCTGGTTCTGCGAGTATTGTTACGATAACTTCCAATAACTTTTAGTGCTTATAAGTAATACAATTGATGGTGTTGTATTGTCCGAAATTTATTACTTACTGGATAAGGTTGTTGAAAAATGACAGTGTTTTTGCCGCATTATTCTTGACTCAGCAAGTTCTTGTTGTGAGCTACTCTAGTACCTTTAGGGGGCAGGGAAAGGTGTCAGAGGCTTTGATTTATTGAGGGGAACTTTAAGAGTGTGCCTGACTCATTTTTCTTTGGTCAGAACGATAGGAATATACACTAATTAAACCTATCAAGCTTTATCTGTAAGTGATTTACTGATTCGTATCCGGTTAGATATTGTCGGATATGAAGGACGAAAGACTGAGTTGCTATCTGAATTGTCACTTATTAATCACAAGACCTATTCTTTGGGTTTATATGAGGCCAATTCGATAAGTGATGTCAGTATCCGCATTCGAAATTCATGCGCTGGATCACGCACGAAAGTCCTAAAACGGTTGCCTTAGCGGATTCGGCTAGTTATTATAATGAGCATATAATCATACAATAACATATTTGGAGTTGAACATGACTAAACCTGTAATCGGTTTCATTGGCCTAGGTCTTATGGGCGGCAACATGGTTGAAAACCTGCAAACACGCGGTTACCACGTAAACGTAATGGATCTAAGCGAAGAAGCGATGGCTCGTGTTACTGCTCGTGGCAATGCTACAGCTTTCACTTCCGCTAAAGAGCTTGCAGCTGCAAGTGATATTGTTCAGTTTTGCCTTACCACCTCTGCTGTTGTTGAAAAAATCGTTTACGGCGAAGACGGTGTTCTAGCGGGCATCAAAGAAGGTGCAGTACTCGTAGACTTCGGTACGTCTATCCCTGCTTCTACTAAGCAAATCGGCGCAGCTCTTGCTGAAAAAGGCGCGGGTATGATCGACGCACCTCTAGGTCGTACTCCAGCCCATGCTAAAGATGGTCTTCTGAACATCATGGCTGCTGGCGACATGGAAACTTTCAACAAAGTTAAACCTGTTCTTGAAGAGCAAGGCGAAAACGTATTCCACCTAGGCGCTCTAGGTGCTGGGCACGTGACTAAGCTTGTAAACAACTTCATGGGTATGACAACGGTTGCGACTATGTCTCAAGCTTTCGCTGTCGCTCAACGCGCTGGTGTTGATGGTCAGCAATTGTTTGACATTATGTCTGCAGGCCCATCTAACTCTCCGTTCATGCAATTCTGTAAATTCTACGCGGTAGACGGCGAAGAGAAGCTAGGTTTCTCTGTTGCTAACGCAAACAAAGATCTTGGTTACTTCCTTGCTCTTTGCGAAGAGCTAGGTACTGAGTCTCTAATCGCTCAAGGTACCGCAACAAGCCTACAAGCTGCTGTAGATGCTGGCCTTGGTCAAAACGACGTACCAGTAATCTTCGACTACTTCGCTAAACTAGAGAAGTAATCACGTCGTTTAGACACGGTTGGATAAAGAACCTGCTCATTTGAGTGGGTTTTTTTATGCTTGTTTTTAGACATTCTTGGAACGATATTTTTTAAGGAAGTGTATTTAATGAAGAGTGGGAAGAATGAAAACGGGTTTGTAGAGTTGGGTATCTGATTCGCTAATGTGTTGAACATGAACATAAGGATCAACTGGTGATATGAGATTATGAAATTACAAGGCGATGTTTGCCCAATAATTAGTATATAGACACACGTATTGTCAGGTATTGCTCAAAGAGGGCAATAACCCGAACGATAACCCACTCAACGCCATTTGATAATGAGGAATATACGGTGACTAGCAAGGTTACCATTATTGTTTACTAGGACTTAATGCAGCCTTATTCTTTATGGCGTAGCGAAATGTCTAGGCTCTTCGTTTGAGCTATATCGATCTAAATGAGATAAGCCTGAGACTACACAAGCAGTTCAGACATTTTCTCGGGACAGTAACTTTGTTACTTTTTGGTGGCGATCAGTCATACATCAATTCGTTGGCTTTGTTTGAGTCGAACTCTATCAATGACTTGCGAGCAAGATGTCTGAAGGGCAGCGCTTTTACTAGCTCTTCAAAGGGCTGAATGGCAAATGCCCAAAAGATAGAGCCGTCTAATCCAAAGATGATCAATGCACACAATGGAATTGAAATTACCCATTGACCAGTAAAGTTGATTTTGAAGACTGCGGTTGTTTTTCCTAGTGCTCTCAATACATTTCCATGGACTGTGTTGTAGCCACGAACAATCGGTAAAAAGATGTAGAGTGGGGCGATAACGGCCAACGCTTGATATGTAGACTCGTCCAAGTTCGGGTAAATGTCACCAATCACCATACTTAAGCCTGCGAACAAGATTGCACACACAAAAGAAATGACTACCGCAATATCAATGCTGGTATCGACGTTTTTGACTAGGTCATCCATCTTTTTAGAGCCAATCGCTTGGCTGATAGTAATTGCGGAAGAGTGAGCCCAAGCGGTAATAAATTGAGAGACAGCCCTAATCCAAGGCATCACCAAAGTAATCGCAACATACGCGTTGATGTTAAGTTGCGAATACAGTAACTGATAAATCGTTGCGCCAATCAACAGCATGGTTACATTTGCTGCGACAGGGAATATCTCGATAAAGTGACGGCGAACGTTTGTCATGAACTCTGATCGTTGGGCGTCTAATTTGAGTGAAATTGCTGAGCTGAAATACACGCAAAGAACCAGATACACAAGGCGAAGGGTGATAGCAATAACACTGCCTAGCGCGGCGCCTTGAACACCAATACCTTCGAAATTTGAAAAGCCGTGAATGAGCCCATAAGAAAGTACAGCGTTGATCGGCAATTCAATCAAATACCCTTTAAACGGTATCTTGGTTCTTCCTAATGCGTTAAATAGGGCGATAATCACTTGCGTTAATGCAGTGAAAATGACGAGATACTTTGAGATATCAAGGTAGTGGCTGATTTCTAAGTAAAGGGCTTTATCGTCGGTTAAGGCTTGAATTAAAGGCTGTTCTAAAAAGGTGAGTAGAAACCAAAATATTGTCGCGATACCTAAGTTGATGAACAGACCTGCCCAAAACGCTTTGGATAATGAAGCGGTGATGCCAGAACCTACGGCGCGGCTTAATACTAGTTGAGTGCCGTTTGCCAGCGCCATTTGAATACCGAGTACAAAGGCAACCATAGTCGTCGCAATTCCCATGGCAGCCAAAGGTATTTCACCAAGAGGAGAGACCAGCAGCGTATCGATCATCAACATCGACTGCATCAATATACCGTTTAGGGCTAGGGGCCAGGCGAGAGAGAAATTTTTCCTTACATACGATTGTGTAGACACAAACAACACCTTATGTGTGTAACCGTAAGTTTTCTCTGAGAGGACCCGAGTTCAACATTTAAAGATGAAACACTACGGTAATGGATGGTTAAAAATGGGCGCTAAAACTGACTGACTCGTGTATTGGGATACACGAGTCAGTCTGGTCAATCTTGGTTATGCGATGGCTAATTCAACCCTAGACAGCTTTTGATTTTCATCATCAAGTAAAGCTTGAGAGGCTATTCGAGCCTGATTCGCATTGCCTGACATAATCGCATCATATATCGCTTTATGCTCTTCTAAACAGAAGCGACCGCCTTCGGCAGAGTGGTCGATAAACTGTTTGAAAATCGTCGACAGAATGTTCGCGAACGGAATGTAAAACTGGTTACCCGTCGACAAGAAAATCGTTTGGTGAAACAGATGATCGTTGGTTGTCCACTCTTCATAATCAAAGCCATTTGCTGCGATGGTCATCTTTTGGAAAAGAATCGAAAGCTCTTTACGTTGCTCTACCGTAGCGTTGGATGCCGCAAGCGCACACGCTTCTGGGTCAATCGCTTTTCTTAAGCCTAAAAATTGAGATAAGAAGGGTTTGGTGTCTTCCAGATCTTGAATCCAATCTAGGAGTTGAGGGTCTAAAAAGTGCCATTGAGTACGTGGCCTGATATGAGTCCCCACTTTAGGTTTTGATTCGATAAGCCCTTTGGCTGAAAGTAGCTTTGTCGATTCGCGAAGTGCAGTTCGACTGACGCCAAAGACTTCACACAACTCCATTTCACTGGGTAATTTCTCTTTTTCTTTGAGCTCTCCCGACAGAATTTTACGCGCAATCTGTCGAGCCACTTGAACATGAATTCGGCGGCTTGAATCTGCCACCAATGAAAATATAGCCATATAAACCACCTCAGGCTGACGTATTAAGTATAAAAACAGCGGATAGATTTAAGTTAGCGCGACTTTAAGCTTGAGGGATAATGCTTGTAGCGGCTATCGAGTCAAACATCTACAGTCACCTATTATTTTTAATAAATCATACAATAACACCTAGTTCAATCAAGTGTACAACGATAGAAATGCGTCGCAGTGAAGGGGAACTCACAAGTTAAGGTGATTTTTGTGATGTCACGCATGCCAAAATTGCGTAAATAGGAACTATTTGTATGTATAAATAAGAAGGTACGACTGGTAGTGATAAGCTTCGAAAAGTTTGTGGGATTTTGATAGAACCATAGAGTATAAGGGAGCTCATGTTATTATCCCCCTCATTTGGTGCATTATACTTTCAGTGCTATAGTACGAGTTAAATAATACATATCTAATAAGTAAGTAGACTCATGGCAGAAACTTTCAAATCTATTTCAGGCTCTAAGCGAAGCCTTCATGTGCAGGTGGCACGTGAAATCGCTCGTGGTATTTTGTCGGGTAATTTACCTCAGGGTTCGATTATCCCTGGTGAGATGGCTCTGTGTGAGCAGTTTGGTATTAGCCGCACGGCGTTGCGAGAGGCGGTGAAACTTCTAACTTCAAAAGGCCTTTTAGAGTCACGCCCTAAAATCGGCACTCGCGTTGTTGATCGTGCATACTGGAACTTTTTAGATCCTCAGCTTATCGAATGGATGGATGGACTAGCTGATACCGATCAGTTTTGTCATCAGTTTTTAGGTTTACGTCGTGCGATTGAACCTGAAGCGTGTGCATTGGCAGCTAAGTTTGCAACTGCAGAGCAACGTATTGAATTATCAGAAATTTTCCAAAAAATGGTAGAAATTTCTAGCGAAGAAACGCTTGATCAAGCTCGCTGGTTAGATATTGATATGAAGTTCCATAGCCTTATCTTCAATGCAACGGGTAATGATTTCTACTTACCGTTTGGCAACATATTGACGACGATGTTTGTTAACTTTATTGTGCACTCTTCAGAAGAAGGCAGCACATGCATTAACGAACATCGCGCAATATACGAAGCCATTATGGCAGGCAATAGTGATAAAGCACGCCAAGTTTCGGCAAGTCACTTGCAAGAATCAAACCACCGATTGCCTGTAACAAGCTAACTGAAAGCACTTGATGTGCCCTTACAAATTTTAAAGCACGCATTTAGCGTGCTTTTTTGTATCTGTATTTTTATGTTTCTGACATTGCACTTCTTATTCTGATCTCTAAAACTTGATCAATTCTGCTATTCAACCTAAAAATCAACTCGCAACTCGATATATTAATTATATAATAATAC
>NZ_JBFRLX010000107.1:0-13869 GCF_041470165.1 Vibrio sp. 10N.286.46.A8 | reverse complement strand
CTTGAGCACCGTGCCACATAACCTTTTTAGGAACACAACCAACGTTTACACAAGTACCACCAAGGTCTTGAGCTTCGATAAGTGCAACTTTTGCACCGTGCATTGCTGCGCGGTTAGCTGATGCGATGCCGCCTGAACCGCCGCCGATACAGATGTAATCAAAATGAGTCGCCATTACTTTCTCCATTTATTGAAGGCTGTGGGTACAGTGAGCGCACTGAACACCTACGTCCTATAGATTCTTAAATTGTCTAATTATTATATTGAGGGCAGATCGGTTGAACTCAATCTCCCTGTTTAAAATTTATTCGTGTACGTCACAATCTGCTGAATATTCGTCAGAGCATGACGTTAAGTTCGAGATTACTCGGGTACGATCCACTCTACTTTGAAGTGACCGGTTGCCGGCGCAATTGCTTCCTTCAAGAATGGAAGAATTTCGTTCATTTGGCTTTCTAGCTTCCAAGGCGGGTTGATAACAATCATGCCTGATGCTGTCATGCCACGCTCATTGGTGTCTGGTGATACGCCAAGTTCGATTTGTAGAATCTTGTTAATGCCTAAGCCTTCAAGTCCTTCAATCATGTCTTCGATATCACAACGGTTTACCACCGGGTACCAAATTGCGTAGATACCGGTTGCCCAGCGCTTATGGCTCTGAGCTATCGCAGTCACAACATCACGATACTCTTTTGCCAGCTCGTAAGGTGGGTCGATCAGCACCAAACCACGACGCTCTTTTGGTGGCAGGCTGCCTTTTAAGCGTTGGAAGCCATCTTCTTTATAGATAGACACCTGACGATCGCGGTGGAACTCTTGCTCAAGCAGCGGGTGGTCTGCAGGGTGAAGTTCGGTCAGTACCATGCGGTCTTGATCACGCAGGTGTGCACGTGCAACACGTGGTGAACCTGGGTAGAAACGCAGTTTTTCGCCATTGTTGAGTGCTGAGATAGACTCAAGGTAGCTTTGAATGTCTTCAGGAAGTTCTGTTTGTGCCCAGACGCGTGCAATACCTTGCTTGTATTCGCCCGTTTTTTCAGACCATTCATGCGTTAAGTCATAACGACCTACACCAGAGTGAGTGTCATGGTAAACAAAAGGCTTATCCTTTTGTTTCAAAGAATTAAGAATAAGGCTCTGTACGATATGCTTTACTACGTCGGCATGGTTGCCCGCGTGGAAGCTGTGGCGATAACTTAACAAATTAAACTCTCGTAACACTCTCGAATTAGAGTGTGGTTAGTGTAGGTGGGGTTAATTTGACTATTATAACCCCCAATGGACCATAAATTCTCGAACAATTCAGGAACAGCTGTTCGCAATATGCAGTTAGTTATTGGTTCTACTATTGAAATTTGCCTTCATGGGCACTATTTAATAACTATTCGCAGGTGATTTTTTAGGGCGATCCTTAGCCTGATGACTGTAAGACGACCTCATTACAAAAAAGACGAAAGTCTCTAAAGCCAAAGGAATGTTTATATGTCTAATCCGCTATTAACCTTCACGGACTTACCTCCGTTTTCACAGATCAAACCTGAGCACGTTAAGCCAGCGGTTGAGCAAGTGATTGAAGAGTGTCGCAACAAGATAGAACAAGTACTTGAAGGTAATACTTCACCAAGCTGGGACAACCTCGTTGCTCCGATTGAAGAAGTGGATGATCGTTTAGGCCGCATTTGGTCTCCTATAAGCCATATGAATTCTGTGATGAACAGCGACGAACTGCGTGACGCTTATGAGAGCTGCCTACCAGTACTTTCTGAGTACGGAACGTGGGTCGGCCAACACAAAGGTTTGTTCGAAGCGTATAAAGCGATCAAGGCGAGCGAAGCATTCTCGGCATTAAACCAAGCTCAACAAAAAACCATCACTGACGCACTGCGTGATTTTGAATTATCAGGCATTGGCTTACCAGCGGACGAACAGCATCGCTACGGTGAGATCAGTAAGCGCCAGTCTGAGCTAGGTTCTCAATTCTCAAATAACGTGCTTGATGCAACCATGGGTTGGAGCAAGCAGATCACAGACGTCGCTGAACTGGCCGGTATGCCTGAATCAGCACTGGCGGCAGCACAAGCCGCGGCAGAAGCTAAAGAGCAAGAAGGTTACCTACTGACTCTGGATATCCCATCATACCTACCTGTGATGACCTACTGTGATAACCAAGATCTACGCAAAGAGCTTTACGAAGCTTACGTAACGCGTGCTTCAGATCGCGGTCCAAATGCTGGCAAGTGGGACAACACTGAGATCATCACTGAGCAACTTAAGCTGCGTCATGAGATCGCACGCATGCTTGGCTTTAGCACTTACAGCGAAAAATCTCTGTCGACTAAGATGGCAGAAACGCCAGACCAAGTACTTGGTTTCCTTAACGACCTAGCAGTAAAAGCTAAACCACAAGGTGAGCGCGAAGTAGAAGAGCTACGTCAGTTTGCTGAGAAAGAGTTTGGTGTCTCTGAGCTAAACCTGTGGGACATCGCTTACTACAGCGAGAAACAAAAACAGAACTTGTTCGAGATCTCTGATGAAGAGCTTCGTCCATACTTCCCTGAGTCGAACGCAGTGTCTGGTTTGTTCGAAGTACTAAACCGTGTGTTTGGTATGTCTGTGACTGAGCGTGAAGGTGTGGATACATGGCATGATTCAGTGCGCTTCTTCGACATCTTTGATGCGACAGGCACATTGCGCGGTAGCTTCTATCTAGACCTATACGCACGTGAACACAAACGTGGTGGCGCTTGGATGGATGACTGTCGCGGTCGTCGTATTACTGAATCTGGCGAGCTGCAAACGCCAGTTGCTTACCTAACGTGTAACTTCAACAAGCCGGTTGGTGATAAGCCAGCACTGTTTACTCACGATGAAGTGGTGACCTTATTCCATGAATTTGGCCACGGTATCCACCACATGCTAACGCAAGTTGAAGCGGGCGCAGTTGCGGGTATTAACGGTGTGCCTTGGGATGCGGTTGAGTTACCAAGTCAGTTCCTAGAAAACTGGTGTTGGGAAGAGGAAGCGCTGTCATTTATCTCTGGTCACTTCGAAACGGGTGAAGCCTTACCAAAAGAGATGCTAGAGAAGATGCTAGCGGCGAAAAACTTCCAATCTGCGATGTTTATCCTGCGTCAGCTAGAGCTTGGCCTGTTCGATTTCACACTGCACACAGAATACGATCCAGAAGTCGGTGCTCGCGTACTAGAAACGTTAGCCGACGTTAAGTCTAAGGTTTCTGTATTGCCAAGCCTTGATTGGAACCGCTTCTCACACAGCTTTGGGCATATCTTTGCTGGTGGCTACAGCGCGGGTTACTACAGCTACCTGTGGGCAGAAGTGTTATCGGCAGATGCGTTCTCAGCATTTGAAGAGGAGGGTATCTTCAACACTGAAACCGGTAATCGCTTCCTGAACAACATCCTTGAAATGGGTGGTAGTGAAGAGCCAATGGAGCTGTTCAAACGCTTCCGTGGTCGTGAGCCTCAAATCGACGCGATGCTGCGTCATGCGGGTATCAGCGCTTAATATTGTGCTAGTCAGAATGTGAAAAGAGCCTCCTTGTGAGGCTCTTTTTGTATCGATTTATCAAACGATTATGGATTTACATTGCGGTTGATAGGGTTCTGCAATGAAATCAGTGTCTCAGTCGATTGAACCTCGTCAATCGCCTGCAATTTATCGATCAGTACGAACTGTAACTCTTCGATCGATTTACACATCAGTTTAACGAAAATGTTGTAGGCGCCAGTGGTGTAGTACGCCTCAACCACTTCATCTAATGCATTCAGTTTGGCAATGGCTGAGTGGTAATCACGAGCTGCATTGAGGTTGATACCAATAAAACAACACACGTCGTAACCAAGCTTCTTGGTGTTTACCACAACCTCGGTTCGCTCAATAATGTCGGCTGATCTCATCTTTTCGATACGAACGTGAATCGTCGCGGGGCTGACATCGAATTTCTTTGCCATTTCAGCATAAGGCGTGCGCGCATCTTCCATTAAGGTTTTGAGAATGGCACGGTCTAGATCATCCAGACGAGCTGTAGTTGTGGACATGCATAATCCTTAGGGTGAATAAAAAACATACCGGCTTTAGTACACATCATAGCCAAGGGTGATAATATTAGCAGCAACTATAGTGTTAGGGTGAATTCAGTGCGATTTTCGTTGTTTTTGATTGTTATGTGTTGGAGTGCTTTTGTTTCAGCTCAAACAAAAGATGTGTTGGTTATTCACTCTTATCATCAGGGTTTTTTCTGGACTGATGATTTCCACAAAGGATTATCAGAAGAACTGGAGCGTGATCGACTATCGTATCGAGTTGTTTATTTGGATAGTAAACGAACTCAAAACCCAGAATACTTAGAGCGCGTTTATCAGCTTTATCACACCAAGTTGATGCATGAAGAATTTGCTGCGGTTGTAGTCAGTGACAATAACGCCCTTAATTTAATGAAGCGCCTTGCGCCCGATCTCAAAGATACGCCAGTAATCTTTGGTGGTATCAACAATTTTACTCCTGAAATGATTGAAGGTTTGAATGCGACGGGCATTACTGAAGATATTGATTTATTGGGTAATATTGAGCTAATTAAGCGTCTTCAAACAAACATAAAGAAGATATACATTGTTACTGACCATTCAGTAACAGGTGAGGCTATCCGCTCACAAATTGATCGTTCTATTGAGGCTCACCCCAACTTTTCCGATTTGCTGGAGCACTATGTGCCTGACTCTTACCAAGAGTTAATTGCGTTTTCTCAGCGAACCGATCTAGATCAGAGCTTACTCTTTTGGGCATATTATCGCGATGCTAAAGGCAACGTGAGTAGCGTCGAAGACTGGCGACAATTGAACATTAAAACCCAAATGCCACTGTATATGGTGCACGATTTGGGGTTGGGTTTTGGGGCGATAGGCGGTGTTATTCAAAGTGGTGAAACGCAAGGTCGAGATACGGGACGTGTTTTACTAAAGGTATTAGCAAACCCAAATGAACCTCTGCCTTTAGTCGCACCTGGCGCATCGGAAATTAAACTCGACTACCAACAGATGTCACGCTGGGGGCTGGGAACTGAGAATGAAGCTTCAATTACTTTTCTCAATAAGCCTCAGTCATTCTTGGTGCGTTATCACGATGAAATTCGAACAATAGGTTTGCTGTTTCTGGTTATGTCGTGTGTTATTGCGACCTTGGTTTACTACCTCAACCGCCTCAAGAAAAGTGAGCGTGCTAGCCGACAAAGCCAGCTGTTACTAGAGTCGATATTCGATCAAAGTCTACAGTACATGGGTATTCTTGATAAAGGCGGTGTACTGCTGTCGAGCAACAGTAAGCTGCATGAGCTTCTTTATAATCAAGGTTATAAATTAGGAACACCTCTCCAAGAATATTGGGAGGGTGCCGCTGGCGAAGTGCTGAAGGAGTATTTTGCTGAAAGGGATGATTATCCAACCCTACGATTTGAGGCTGAGGTATGGTGCCGTGATCGTGGTGGAATGGTGCTAGATATCTCTTTAAAGCCGATGCCGAACAGTGAAGAGGACACCATTCAGTTCTTATTTGAAGCTCGTGATGTTACCTCACGAAAGCTTGCTGAGAACAAATTATTCCAACGTGAAGCGAATCTCAAACTGTATTACGACAAGCAGCCGGTGATGATGATTACACTGGATGTCAATAATCGCATTCAGCAAGTGAACCAGTTTGCTGAAGAATTACTAGGTTATCCACTTGATCTGCTTTTGGGGCATCGCCCTAGAGAATTTTATGTGGATGAGAACGCGATGATTCCTCGTCATATCTTGTTGCAACCACAGCACAAAATTCGCGGCGTGTGGCGTCGTGATATCGAGTATCGTCATGCGGACGGTAGAACGATCTGGATTCGTGAAAATATTCGTCCATTGGTCGACTCGGGTCAGCTGTTGATTGTGGGAGAGGATATTACTGAAACCCGCGAACTTTCTGAAAAGTTAGAATACCAAGCGCGTTATGACCTGCTTACAGACACTTTCAACCGCAACCACTTTGAGCAAGAGCTACAAAAGGCGCTGAAAGAGGTCGAGAGTCATATGAGAACTCATGCGATGTTGTTCTTAGATTTGGACCAATTGAAAGTATTGAACGATACTGCTGGGCATGAAGCGGGTGATGCCGCGATCTTATTTAGCGCTAATCTGATAGAAGATGTGCTTCCTTACAATGCTGTGTTAGCTCGGATGGGGGGAGATGAGTTTGCGGTATTAATCAAAGACTGTACTGAGCGAGATGCTGTCAATGTCTGTCACAGTATTATATCGATGATGAGTGAGAATCCATTCTTATGGGGTGATATTCACCTCAATCTTACTTGTTCTATCGGAATTCGATTGATTGACCATACTGCCGCTTCATCACAAATGGTGCATGCACAGGCGGATGCCGCTTGCCATGCCGCTAAAGAGGAAGGGCGAAATCGTTATCACCTTTATCATCTAGATGATGAAGATCTGCGCCGTCGCCATTTAGAAATGGAATGCGTTAACTTGGTACACGAAGCCTTAGCCAATGATCGCTTGGAGTTATTTGCCCAACGTATTCTTGGTCTAGAGGGAAATAGCAACAAAATGCACTTTGAGATACTGGTGCGGATCAAGAACGTCCAAGGTGAGTACATTTCACCGGGGATCTTCATGCCAGCCTCCGAGCGCTATAACATCGCGCATTTGATTGATCGCCAAGTCGTCAGTCAGACGTTGAATTGGTTGGAGCAACGCCCACATCTCGTTGATGATTTGGGGATGTGTTCGATAAACCTTTCTGGTCACTCGATGGGTAACCGAGAGTTTGTTGAATTCTTGATTGAAAGTTTGGCGAACTCATCAGTGCCTTGCCATAAGATTTGTTTAGAGATCACTGAAACGGCCGCCATGAGTAATATGAAGCAGGCAATCAAGTTCTTTACTCGAATTAAAGAGCTCGGCTGTTTGATTGCTCTGGATGATTTTGGTTCAGGCTTATCGTCATTCGGATATCTGAAGGCATTGCCCGTTGATATTGTGAAAATTGATGGCCTGTTTGTGCGTGATATTGATGTTAACGAGATGGACTATGTGATGGTTCGTTCGATCAATGATTTAGCGAAGCAGATGGGCAAGCACACGGTGGCTGAGTTTGTTGAAAATACTCAGGTTCTCGATAAGTTGATTGAACTCGGTGTTAACTACGCTCAGGGCTATGTTATTGGCCGACCGAAGCCACTGGCCGAGCTTGTTGAAGAGTTAAGGCAAGAACGAGAGATAGAGTAATTGGTTTAGGTAAGCCGACCGAGCTGTGAATACTTTTCACCGCTAATATGTATTGTTGAGGCAATCAGGTAAACTGGTTGCCTCTTTTGTTTTGAATACTACTGTCTGTTGGAGACGACCTTGCAACTACAACTGATTTGCGAAGATGCTACCCAAATCGATCATCTAAATGACTTAGCGACCCGTTGGAATTTATCTCATGATGAAAACAGCGATTTTGCTTTGGTACTGACTTGCGAGCGACTTGAGCTACGTAAAGTCGATGAGCCTAAGCTTGGCGCTATTTTTGTTGATTTAGTGGGAGGCGCAGTCGGTCACAGACGTAAGTTTGGTGGTGGTAAAGGTCAGGCAATTGCTAAAGCGGCAGGTTTAAACAAAGGTGCAACGCCAACTATTCTTGATGGTACAGCAGGCTTAGGGCGTGACGCATTTGTATTGGCTTCGTTGGGCTGTAAAGTGCAGATGGTAGAGCGACATCCAGTTGTGGCTGCATTATTGGATGACGGCCTGCAGAGAGCAAAAAAAGACCCAGATATCGGCGGTTGGGTTAGCGAACGTATGAAGTTGATTCACGCTTCAAGTCACGATGCGCTGGATAAACTTAGCAACGACCCTAACTTCGAACAGCCTGATGTGGTGTACCTCGATCCTATGTACCCACACCCAGAGAACAAGAAGAAGTCGGCTTTGGTTAAGAAAGAGATGCGAGTATTCCAATCTTTGGTTGGCGCCGATCTGGATGCCGATGGCTTGTTTGAGCCTGCGATGAAGCTGGCAACGAAGCGCGTTGTGGTCAAAAGACCGGATTACGCAGCATGGTTAGACGAGCAAAAACCGAGCATGGCAATCGAAACTAAAAAGAACCGTTTTGATGTGTATGTGAAAGCATCAATGACTTAGAGACACGCTAAGAAAATTTCCCGTCATAAATACGATAAATCACCATTTAACACTTGCGATAGTCGCGTTACGGATGTATATCTAACTAAGAATCATTATTATTCTTAGCTGGAGTTGTAGCATGGCTAAACGCTTTTGTAAGTTAAACCGTCGAGATATCACCGAACACCTAGGAGAGATCCATAGCTTGGTTACTGAACCTAAGTTTGTGTGTCGTTCTTGTGCGCGTTCTTCGGCGGATCAAGCGAACCTATGCAAACCAACAGCAATTCCACCTCTTGGCTGTCAAAATAAACCCGTTGAAGAAAAAGCCGCATGCGGCCTGTTAGCGGAAACATTACCTGTACCAGAGCTATCACTTGCTGAAATCAACGAGACTCTTGAACCTGTTGTCCAAATGTTCGATCCAGCCGTTGCTGATATTGCCGCTGATGTTGTAGATAAAAAAGCATCACAGAAAAAAGCCAAACTGAAAAAACGAATCGATAATGCGAGTGGTGATGAAAAAGCCGACCTCGAGCGAGCGAAGAAAGCGGCCAAAAAACAAGAGAAGTACAATAAAAAACTCGCGAAGATGATTAAGAAGCAGCAAAAACTGTTTAAGAAAAGTCAAAAACTGGAAAGTAACCTTGAACGAATCAACCTACAACTTGATGACGTCGCTTTCACTGAAACCAAGACTCAGGTAGTGAGCCATAGTCACATTCACTGAAACTGGTACGGATAACTTATTGCTACAACGATGATTTAAAAAGAGCGACCTAAGGTCGCTCTTTTGCTTTTTGGGGTTATCCGAGCCAATTCATTTAGCTCTGTTCACTTAGCTTAGTTTAGTTCACTTAGCTCAGTGAAAGCGGTTAGGCGTTGCTTGTGGCTCTCGCAACTCGCTTTTTCACCCATGTCTCGTTGACGAACAGAGAGAACAAGATAACCGCGCCGCCAATGGCCAATCGAACCAAGTCGACGTCTCTGTTCCAAATAAGGATGTTCACTACAAGGCCGGCTGGAACTAAGGCGTTGTTCATTACAGCCAGTGCACCAGCATTCACCATGCATGCACCTTTATTCCACATAAAGTAACCTAGCCCCGAAGCAATCAAGCCAAGGTAAATCAGGATGCCCCATTGAAGCGTGGTTGTTGGCAGCTTCTCAGGGTTACCTAAGAGTATGAAAGCAACCGAAGCGACGCATAACGCACCCAAATAGAAGTAACCAAATACTGTGCGCTGAGGTAACTCTGTCGATTCCTTCTCCATTACTACTTTGTAAGCAACTTGGCCGATAGCAAAGCACAGGTTTGCACCTTGGACTACGAGGAAGCCGACTAAAAAGTTTTCGTTGATACCCGCGAATTTAATGAATACAGCGCCCAACACAGCAATCGCCGCTGTCACTAAATACCACGGAGAGAATTGTCCTTTGAGGAAGTCATAAATAAGCGTGACGTAAATTGGGGTAAAAACGGTAAACAGAAGGACTTCAGGAACGGATAGCAGCAAGAAAGACTGGTAATAGAAGCAGTACATCAGCCCAAGCTGGATACCACCAATAGCCATCAACTTAGCGATCAGCTTGCGCGAGATACCTCGAAACTTCAGGAAAGGAAGAAATACAATGCCAGCAAGGGCAACACGCATTAATACAGAGAACCAAGAATCAACCTGACCAGCAAGGTACACGCCGATCAGGCTAAAAGAGAAGGCCCATAAGAGGGTAACACTAGCTAAATAGCTCATATAAAAACTTCGTTAATAAGATATGAGCTGTATGTTACCTAACCTTAATTCATTAGTCTTCTGAATCTCTTAGAGGCACGACCAGCATATCAACCGGCGAGGCATTGATCAGTTGTCGTGTTGAAGAGAGCAATTTGCTCCAGAAGTCTTGATGGTGCCCACAAACCACTAAATCAACATTGAATTCATTGATGGTGTCACACAGTTCATGACTCAGGTCGCCGCTGCCCACTAAGGTGTGGGTGATAGGGTATTGAGCGTGTTCTGCAAAATTTTGTAGCTGAACTCGAGATGCTTCCATCGCGTTGTGCTGGGTTTCTGCCATGTTGATATCAATAAGGCCGGTATAGAGCTCTGCATAATTAATATCGATATGGATAAAAGAGACTTTGGCTTCCAATGGCTTAGCCAATGCTACCGCTTTATCCACAAGTAATTTGCTGTCATCTGATAAATCGACTGCGACCAAAATATGTTTGTAACTCATATCGCTACCTCTTCTATTCATTGCCTAACTAAAGATTAGCACTATGCAATGCCTTTTTTTGCTGAAGTGATCTCATATCCACTGTCTTGCGTAATGTTTGCTCGAAATATTGGTTAACTAATGGCCTGCGAGATATTCATAAAATAGTGATATAGTAGAGAAAACTGAAGATGTAATTAGGAGTCTTAAATGCTATCAAAAACTATGGTAGAGCAACTGAACGATCAAATTAATCTAGAATTTTTCTCATCCAACCTATACTTACAAATGAGTGCTTGGTGTGAAGACAAAGGATTTGAAGGTGCAGCAGAGTTTCTGCGTGTTCATGCAGTAGAAGAAATGGAACACATGCAGCGTCTTTTTACTTACGTAAGTGAGACAGGTGCAATGCCAATTTTAGGTGCGATTGAAGCGCCAAAACATGAATTTGATAGCCTTGGGGCTGTGTTCCGTGAAACTTACGAACATGAGCAAATGATTACTCAAAAGATCAACAAACTGGCTCACGTTGCTTTCAGCACACAAGATTACTCAACCTTTAACTTCCTGCAATGGTACGTTGCAGAGCAACACGAAGAAGAGAAGTTGTTTAAAGGTGTATTGGATAAGCTAGAGCTTGTTGGTGAAGACGGTAAAGCACTGTTCTTTATTGATAAAGACTTAGCGCAATTGGCAAAAGATGGTTCATCTTCAATTATGGAAGCTCCTGCCGTTTAGGTAGTACGAGAAAGACACTGATTATCTTTTTCTTTTGAGTTTTCTTATGAAGATGTAAGGAGGAAAGGATGATCAGCGGCGACACTATTCTATTTGCACTAATGGTTGTGACTTGTGTGAACTGGGCGCGTTACTTTACTGCGCTAAGAACACTCATTTATATTATGCGAGAAGCACACCCTCTACTATATCAACAAGTAGATGGAGGCGGTTTTTTCACAACCCATGGCAATATGACCAAACAGGTTCGCCTGTTTAGTTACATCAAAAGCAAAGAGTATCACCACCATCACGACGAAGTTTTTACGTCGAAGTGCGATCGTGTAAGGCAGTTATTCATACTCTCTTCTGCTCTGTTAGGTGTAACCTTGCTGTCTTCTTTCATCGTCTAAGTCATTTAGTACGATTGAAGTAGAGCTTAGATTTTTGGTGTAAAGCTTCGGTTGTTGGTTCGCCAAGCCAAACAGTGGCTTGCTGCTGTCTGCAAATTGTACAATTGAACATCAATTGCAAAGTTTAAAATTGCCGCTAAAATAGCGAGCAATTAGTAAGGATGTGCTGTTTATGCACATCCTTTTTTATTGATGGCATTTCGAGAACAGGGCGTACTCGGGCTGCACAAGTGAAGAAAAGCAGAACCACATGAGTGAAAAATTTGATGTAATCGTAATTGGTGCGGGTGCCGCTGGCTTAATGTGTGCTGCGGAAGCGGGCAAACGCGGCCGACGAGTGCTGGTGGTTGATCATGCAAAGAAACCAGGCAGAAAAATTTTAATCTCAGGTGGCGGCCGTTGTAACTTCACTAACTATGATGTTTCAGCCAACAACTTCCTATGTAACAACCCTCACTTCGTGAAGTCAGCCTTATCTCAATACACCAACTGGGATTTTATCTCGATGGTGAGCAAGTACGGTATTGAGTTCGAAGAGCGAGACCACGGCCAATTGTTCTGTGTGAATGACCATACTGCAAAAGACATCGTGAGCATGTTGCTTGAAGAGTGTAAGCAGGCGAAAGTTGAACAGCGCTACCGTTGTGATGTTCACTCAATCGAAAAAACAGACGCTGGCTTTAAGATGCACCTTAATACCGACGAAGTTGAGTGTGACTCACTTGTCGTGGCGACGGGCGGTTTATCGATGCCGAAACTAGGCGCGACGCCATTTGGCTATAAGATTGCTGAGCAGTTTGGTTTGTCTGTGATGCCGACTACTGCGGGTTTGGTGCCATTTACTCTGCATAAAGAAGACAAAGAAGCCTTTGCTGAGCTTTCAGGCATCGCGATTCTTGCCGAGATCACCGCGCAAGACGGTACCTTATTCAAAGAAGCGTTGCTGTTTACTCACCGCGGTTTATCTGGTCCTTCGGTACTGCAAATCTCTTCATTCTGGAAAGCGGGTCAATCGGTTTCTATCAACCTAGTACCTGAAGTAGACGTTGCTGAACTGCTTGAAAATTCTCGCGAGAAACACCCAAATCAGAGCCTGAAAAATACCTTGGCAAAAGCACTACCAAAGCGTTTTGTGGAAGTGCTGATTGATCGTAAAGAGCTTGAAGACAAGCCGCTTAAACAGTTCAATGAAAAGCAGCTTAGTGGCATCGTTGAGCACCTAGAGAACTGGAAAATTGCACCAAATGGCACTGAAGGTTATCGAACTGCCGAAGTGACTCTAGGCGGAGTGGATACTGATCACCTATCTTCGAAAACCATGGAGTGTAAGAGTGTGTCTGGCCTCTATTTCATCGGTGAAGTAATGGACGTAACGGGTTGGTTAGGGGGCTATAACTTCCAATGGACGTGGTCGTCTGGTTGGGTTGCAGGCCAAAACGTATAGCACACTGGCTTTAGGTTTGGATGCTATTATTTTCTTGGGATGAAGTATTATAGGTTACCTGATCTTACCTATTCCATTGTATTAAATAGTTAGTTGCGACCTTGCTAAATTGAAGCTAGCTACGTACATCCAAGCCCGTCTTTACAAATCGTACCGAAGTTGTCTTTTGGCCCAACCAATTTCGATTCAGGTCAGTAAATAATTCATCATCACTTATCCGCTGCCTACTTTTCGCAACTGAATTATAAATTAGCAGGGAGCGTTCTATAGTTGGACTATCATTTAGGTTAATCAAAGGCGGTAATTGAATGAAAAATAAATCAATTATAGTGGCAGGATCCAGCGGCCTTGTTGGCTCTGAGGTGCTCAAAGTGCTACTGAATGACGGTCGAACGGAGCACATCTATTGTGTTCTACGTCGACGTCTGGAATGTGAGCAAACTAAGTTAACTCAGCTCATCAGTAATGACTTACAAATCCAGAAAGAGCAAGTTGATATTCCGCCAACCGTTGGTGTGATTACACTTGGCTCAACAGTTAAGAAAGCAGGCTCAAAAGAAAAGTTACGAGATATTGATGTTAACTTAGTGGTAGAGACTGCCAAAGCAATGAAAGCCATTGGTGTTTCTCGGATTTTTGTTCTGTCTTGCTTAGGTGCTGATGAGAAGTCTCGTTCCCATTATCTTCGGTGTAAAGGGGAGATGGAAAAAGAAGTTATGCAGCTGGGGTTTCAAGAAACTATTTTCATTCAACCCGGGCCTTTAGCTGGCGAGCGTTCGGAAGTTCGAAATGATGAAAAACTTCTACAATTAGTAAGTAAGTTAGTTAAACCTGTCATGAAAGGGAAGTGGGCAAACTATGTTCCTATTCAGGCGAGCACAGTGGCGATGGCACTGGCTAA
>NZ_JBFRLX010000106.1:0-16570 GCF_041470165.1 Vibrio sp. 10N.286.46.A8 | reverse complement strand
CTTGCTCTACGCTTTGTAACCAAGCGATACGATGCACCAATACTCGCGTTTTACCACTGCCAGCACCTGCCAGAATAAGTAGGTTTTCTAAAGGTGCTGCGACCGCCTCACGTTGTTTGTCGTTTAGGCCATCGAGTAAAAGCGAAGGATCTATCATTGGATATGCTCACTACTGGGTATTTATACATAAAAGTTGATTATAACCTAAACACTAGGCTGCGTTTAGGATAATAAGAAGAAAAAATATTCAAAAATTAACATCATAAAATCATCAACTTAAAAGGTAACTCATCATTAACATTGATATTTCTTATAATGTCGTGAAATTATTTCCTGGTTCTTCCTATCCTTTTTAGTAAGCAAGTTAACAATCCATTAACCTGCGATATAAAATACTATTAAGTCCTAGAGGGAATGACTATGAAAAATTCTAATCTTGCTGTTACAGCTGCAATCACAAGTGTACTAGCGTTCGGCGGTGCAGTTCTTACATCAGCACCTGCTGAAGCAGCGGCAAAAGAAAAATGCTACGGTGTGGCAAAAGCTGGCCAAAATGATTGTGCAACCAAAACAAGTTCATGTGCGGGTACAGCAAAAGAAGACAACCAATCCGATGCATTCGTAGTCGTACCTAAAGGGCTGTGTGGCAAATTATCAGGTGGTAACACTCAATCATCATAATTGAGCTGCTTAGTATGGTGAGCTGACACTCAGCTCACCTCCACTTCTTGTTAGGAGAATCGTTGTGACTCAAACTCTTCACCCCAACGCAGGGGTTGGCCTTAGAACACCGCACTTGGACTTCTTTAGCCAAAATCCAACCTTAGTAAGTTGGTTAGAGGTTCACAGCGAGAACTACTTCTTAGCTCAATCACCGCAACGCCAACAACTCAGAGAAATTCGTAACGCACACAACATCAGTTGTCACGGTGTTGGGTTGTCACTAGGTTCTGTTGAGCGCATCAACCAACATCATCTTATGCTATTAAAAGAGCTCATTGATGATATCGAACCCTTCTTGGTTTCTGATCATCTCAGTTGGAGTCAGACCGGCGGTCATTACTTCAATGACTTATTACCGCTGCCTTATACCGAAGAGGCGTTAGAAGTCTTCTGCCGCAATGTCATCGAGGTTCAAGACGGCCTGCAACGCCCTATTCTGATTGAAAATCCATCGAGCTACCTTGCCTTCAAACATTCAACCATCCCAGAGTGGGAATTTTTAGCCGAGGTACAAAAGCGTACCGAGTGTCGCCTACTGCTCGATTTCAATAATATTTTTGTCTCATCTTTTAATCACGGTTTCAGCTGTGAAGAGTATCTCAATGGAATACCAGCAGACAAAGTTGAAGAGATTCACTTGGCAGGTTTTACCAAAAAGAAACTCGAACAAGGTGAGATCTGGATAGACACCCACAGCAAGCCTGTCTGTGACGAAGTATGGCAACTCTACACGCAATGGATAGAACAACATGGTTCGCGCCATACCTTGATAGAGTGGGATTTAGATATCCCAGAGCCACCAATTTTATTGGCTGAAGCGGCCAAAGCCAGTGATATTTTGTATCAACACGACAAGTTTAACCAAAGGAGTCGCGCATCATGAGCCACTCTTTAGCTAATGTGCAATCGGAGTTTGCTAACGCCCTACGCTATCAAAACAATGGTGAGCACTGCGACATAGTGAGCGACCACTTTACCGATGAACAGCGCATACAGATCTACCGAAATAACTTTGTGATTAGCTTGAGCGAAGTACTGGCAGCAACCTACCCACTCACTGAAATGCTGGTTGGTGAAGAGTGCTTCCAACAAATGGCTCGTCAACATGTCTTAAGTTATCCATCAACCTCTGGTGATGTCAGTAGTTACGGTGAACACTTTGAACAAACTATCCAAGCCTTTCCTGCGGTTATCGAGGCTGCACCTTATCTCGGTGAAGTGGCTTTGTATGAATGGCAAAAAGATAGCTTGGTGAGATGCGTTTCAGAATCACATGTCGACCAACGTCCTCTTTCTCGTTTAGCTGATGTACCACAAGAACAACAAGGCGCTTTAGTCTTTCATCTCAAAGATTCAATAACGCTAGTTAATTCTAGCTATACGATTATCGCGCTTGAGCAGGCTATCTACCAGCAACAACTCGATGGGTTAGACATCAACCAACCTGAATTTGGGGTGTTAATCCGAGCGGAGAATTCACAGGTTGAGAGCCATCGTTTGACGCAAGAAAGCCACCAACTATTAACTGAATTGCAATCGGGTCAAACGCTCTCAGCGATAGACCCTTTACTACTACAACATCTGAATACTGTCATGGCACTTAACGTCATCTCAGGCTTTTCAATCAATGCCGAATTGGAGACATAATATGGATAACAACACAGTCACGAACATGATGGCTCAATACGACAGTTTGATTGAGAAATCACAGGCACTTTTTGTTCCCGTACTACTTCTGTTTTGTCGCCTATGGGTGGCATGGGTCTTCTTTAATTCAGGACTCACCAAAATAGCCACTTGGGATAGCACCCTTTACTTGTTTGAATTGGAATACCAAGTGCCTCTTTTGCCTTGGGAATTGGCCGCTTACATGGGTACCGCAGCTGAATTGATTCTGCCGGTATTCTTAGCGCTTGGCTTGTTAACCCGACCAATGGCTGCAGTGCTGTTCGTTTTCAATATCATGGCCGTCGTGTCATACCCTGTATTGTGGGCACAAGGCTTCTATGATCATCAGCTTTGGGGATTAATGATTCTTATCGTCGTGGTATGGGGAGCTGGACCATTTTCACTTGATAGAATCTTAAAAGCGCAATTCAAAAGCTAAACCTCTTTTCCATGGTCTCTAAATTTACATAGGTCCAAAACGCAAAAAACCACTCAATTGAGTGGTTTCTTTTTATCTGGAATAAACTACTTGTTTAGAAAAGCTTGTAGCTCTTCAGCAGAGATACCTTGCTCGGCTAGCTCTTTTGCTAGTAGCTGAACTTGTTCACCTTTACGAGATTCAACCACGCGTTGAAATTGGTAAATGATATCTCGCAAAGTATCAATTGGAACTTGTTTTGCCGCACTGCGAATACGCTCTTCACTTTGGTTTCCTAGCTCTTTAAGCAATTTACCAAACATGACCTTTTCAGGTGCATCTTCCATTTGTTCTAAGATGCGCGCCATTTCGTAGGTTGTTAATGACATTACAGTATTTTCCGTTGGGGACTAACGTTTCAATGAGTGACAAATATACCATGTTTTAACGTTTCGCAAACCGCCATTTGTATATTTTGTCACCCTTGAGACTTATGCCTTAGCAAACGTCGTGTGCCACGACTTACCCGCTTTGCTCGCAAGCACTAACAATGCAGGAACAATAAGGAACATTTGCAGAGCAATCATCACTTGAGACGTTAAATCAAGACGTTGCATCGTACCAACAAGCAGTCCAGAACCGCTCATTTGGAACAAGCCAAGCAACGCAGCTGCGGTACCCGCACGGTCACCAAAAGGTTCAAGTGCCTTACCGGCTGCGGCACCAAGAATCCAAGCGAAGCCAACTGAAGATAGGAAAATCGGCAGCATGAATGCGATCGCGCTAGCATGCTCAGCAAGCACCAACATAACCACACCCGCTAAGCCAAGCGTTGAAATACCGACAACCAATGCTTTGTAGGTGCCAAAACGGTCCATGAACTTCGGTGCCGTGAATGCAGCCGTGATGTTGATAACCGCGTTAATACCAAACCAGAAGGTAAATTCGTTCATCGTCAAACCTAGGTTTTCCATCAGCACAACAGGTGCAGAGGTAACGTAAGCAAGGATTACTGCCATCGCCATTAAGCACAATGTCGCGTGGAAGATGAACGATGGTGTTTTCAATACCGACCAGTAACGCTCAAGTTTGAACACTGCGACCTTTTCTGTCGCCGGATTAGACTCTTTCATTTGGAAAAACAGAATGGTGCCAACCACGACAGCGAACACAGCCATAAAGCTAAAGTTCGAGCGCCAGCCAAACTGTTGCGTTAACCAAGCACCCAGAATCGGTGCTAGTGCAGGAATAAAGCAAATTGCACCATTGAGGTAACTGATCATACGGCCACTTTTCTCCGGGCCAAATAGATCGCGAACCGTCGCAAAGGCTGCTACAGAAGTCGCACAAGCTCCTAAGCCTTGTAGCAGCCGAGCTATTAGCATCATATCAATCGATTGAGCTGCCCACGCCAAGCAAGCACTCAATGCATAGATACTAACACCTCCCAATGCAACGGTTCGACGTCCTAACTTATCAGCCAAAGGGCCTGCAAATAATTGCCCGACACCCATGGCGAATAAAAACCAAGTAATCGTATCTTGTGCTAGTGCGTGTTCCACGTGAAACGCTGTTGAAATTTGTGGCAGAGCTGGAAGATAAATATCTATAGCCAAAGGGCTAAATAGAACCAGCATTGCCAATAAAGCAACCTGCAGTTTACTAGGGGTTGGAAGCGCGTTAGAAGGCACAAGATTCTCCGAATGAGTTAATTTAGGTGCATAATAACCAACTAAAGATATGAACAAAAATGGCATATACTCATTAGCATTATTCCAAATAGGAAACTCACATGAATATCGAGAAACTATCACGCCTCGACCTCAATCTATTGGTTTGCTTGCAGGTGCTGATGGAAGAGCTGAGTGTCACTCGCACCGCACACCGATTATGCTTGAGCCAATCAGCGGTGAGTAAGTCGCTAGCCAAGCTTCGTGAACAATTTAATGACCCCCTTTTTACGCGAAGTGCTCATGGCCTACGACCAACACCGAAAGCTGTGTTCCTCAAGCCTCGGTTAGAAACGTTGATCAACCAACTTGATGTTCTCACTCAGCCTGAGACATTCATTCCCAACAACAGTGACCATAGCTTTCACATTGCTGCCGTTGAAAGTGTGTACCCACTGATTCTTCCTCATTTCTTACCGGCGATATTTCGACAAGCACCTAAGGTTAATATCAACACCCATGCGTGGACCGAACAAACCTTTAAGAAGCTACAGCTTGGTGAGTTAGATATCGGACTCACAGGCAAAGACATCGACATCAACGACGCGCGCTTAACCATGCTGCCGCCAGACGACATCTGCGAACAAGAGATCTACCGTGATGCACAGATGTGTGTATTAAGGCGTAACCACCCTGCTCTAAGTGGTAAATGGGATTTGGGAACCTACCTTACGCAGCGTCATGTACAAGTAAGATGTGATGGGAACGATCGATGGCTGCTCGACTACAAACTGGCTGATCTTGGTCATCAGCGAGATATCGCTATTTCTGTTCCAGACTTCAATAGTGCAGCAAGCTTGTGTACCTATACCGACTTTGTGTTTACCGCACCAAGCCACTTTACTTACCTCGTCGCTAAACAACTCGACTTAGTGGTTGTGCCTTTACCAATGGAATTTCCTCCGATGGCATACACTCTGTTTTGGCACCGTGACAGAGAAAATGACCCAGCATTAACTTGGCTACGAGATATCATCAAAGAAAAAACTCTGCACCTTAGATAAAAATGGCGTACAGCGTTTGCAGCAAACGAACAAAAGCGCTAGCTTATTGACCTAATAAGTCCCCTCGCATGTATATCGACTGTGGGTGTTAACAAGGACCCTAACAATAAGGATAAACACAGATGCACAATATCACTGCTGAACGCGTTGCTGCGGTTCGAGCTTGGCTTGAAACAAACAACCTAGATGCCGTTATCATTCCACACGAAGACGAATATCTAGGTGAATACGTTCCCGCTCATAACGAGCGACTTCACTGGTTAACAGGTTTCACTGGCTCTGCAGGTGCCGCTGTTATCACTCGTGAAACTGCTGCTATTTTTGTTGATGGTCGCTACACCGTTCAGGTTCGTAAGCAAGTACCAGCAGAGTTATTTGAGTATCGCCACCTTATTGAAGAACCGGCTTTAGATTGGATCATCAATTCATTGCCACAAGGTAGTAAGGTTGCATTCGACCCACGCATGCACACAGCAGCTTGGTTGAAAGGCGCACAAGCAAAGCTGACTGATAAAGTCGAACTAACGACATTAACAGCAAACCCGATTGATGAGCTTTGGTCTGATCGCCCTGAGCCTGTCGTGTCTGATGTTCGCCTAATGGCAACAGACGCAGTTGGCCAATCAAGTGACAGCAAACGCGCAGAGATTGCTGTCTTACTAAAAGCCAAAGGTGCGGACGCCGCTATCCTTACCGAGCTTGACTCAATATGTTGGTTGCTTAACATTCGTGGCTTGGACGTATCTCGCCTACCTGTTGTGTTATCCAACGCGATCATTCACGCCGATGAAAGCGTCGATTTCTTCCTAGACCCAGCACGCATCCCGGCTGGCTTTGAAGCTCACGTTGGTAATGGTATTCGCGTTTCTCACCCATCAGAGCTTGAAGCGCGCCTTCAATCTTTAGAAAGCAAAAATGTATCTGTCGATTCAGGCACAAGTAATGCTTGGTATACGCTTGTTCTTCAAAACGCTGGCGCTCATCTCATTGAAGCAGCAGACCCATGTCTAATGCCAAAAGCCGCTAAAAACGATACTGAAATTGCCGGCATGAAGGCGTGTCACATTCGTGATGGTGTTGCGATGGCGAAATTCCTATCTTGGATTGACGTAGAAGTCGCGCAAGGTAACCTACACAACGAAGCGGTATTGGCTGACAAAGTACAATCATTCCGAGAACAAGACCCAACACTGATGGACCTAAGTTTTGACACGATTTCAGCTGCAGGCGGTAACGCAGCAATGTGTCACTACAACCACGAGAATCAACCTGAACCAGGCCAGTTAGAGATGAATACTCTGTACCTAGTCGATTCAGGCGGTCAGTACCTAGACGGCACAACCGACATCACTCGTACTATCGCGATTGGCCAACCAAGCGACGAAATGATCCAGCAGTTCACGCTAGCACTTAAAGGTCATATCGGCATTGCACGTGCACGTTTCCCTCAGGGAACTCGTGGTTTCCAACTGGATATCCTAGCGCGTCAGCACTTATGGGCAGAAGGCTTCGATTACGACCACGGTACTGGTCACGGTGTTGGTCATTTCCTAAGTGTTCATGAAGGACCGCAAAGCATCTCTAAGAAGCTGATCGACGTACCTCTTGTTGAAGGTATGGTGTTATCAAACGAGCCGGGTTACTACCGTGCTGATGAATTTGGTATCCGTATCGAGAACCTAGAACTGGTTGTTGAACTTCCAACTCAAGGTGACTTCGCAGTATTGACGTTTGAATCGCTAACTCGTTGTCCTATCGATAAGCGCAACATCAATGTTGATTTGCTAACACGACCTGAACTGGCGTGGCTGAACGACTACCATCAGAAAGTATGGAACGATGTTAGCCCATTAGTTGAAGGTGATACGCTGGAATGGCTACGCCAATCAACAACACCACTTGCTAACGCTTAATGCCTTGCTCGACAGATAACTGAACCAAAACGAGCTTGCTAGGTTAATAAGTTAAATAGCAAATAGAAAAACGGCTACCCAAAGGTAGCCGTTTTTATTTGCCTGTATCATTACATCGATGTTTCACGTGGAACATCAACCAATATGTTGATTAACCAGAATAGGCATTGTGCCAGTCTCGCCACACTGGATCGAAACCTCGCTGTCGGATCATTGACTCAACATCAGCAGCACTTCTCTCGTCGCTTATCTCAAATTGTTCGAGCTCTTCTTCACCCGAAGCATAACCACCAGGCTGGGTTTTAGAAGCCGCCGACATACTTGTGATTCCTAATGGCAACACATTGTCACGAAAGGTTGCCGATTCGCGAGTAGAAAGGGATAACTCGACCTCAGGATTCAAGAGTCGATATGCGCAGATAAGCTGAACCAGCTGTTTATCGTTCATGATTGATTTAGGCTGTAATCCACCACCAGAGTCCCCACCCTCACACGGACGAAGACGTGGGAATGAAATTGAGTAACGTGTTTGCCAATAAGTACGCTCTAAGTAATCTAAGTGAGCAGCAACAAAAAAGCAGTCGGTTCGCCAATCTTCCAAACCAATCAAGGCACCAATACCTATCTTATCGATCCCCGCTTTTGCCAAGCGATCTGGGGTTTCAAGACGGTATTCAAAATCCATTTTATTGCCACGTAGATGATGCTCAGCGTAAGTTCTTGGCTGATAAGTCTCTTGGTAAACCATAACAGCATCTAGGCCGAGAGTTTTAAGCTCTGCGTAATCATGTTGATCAAGCGGCTGCACTTCCATCGCAAGGTAGTTGAATTGCTTTTTGATATTCGGCAACACCTGTCGAAAGTAATTCATCCCGACCTTAGTTTCATGTTCACCGGTGACCAACAAAACGCTATCGAACTTCATCTTTTTGATAGCCGCACTTTCGGCATTAATTTCATCCAAAGTAAGCGTGCGACGTTTGATACGGTTCTCCATTGAGAAGCCACAATACGTGCACGCATTAGCGCATAGATTCGAGAGGTACAAAGGAATGTAAAGCGACACTGTATTGCCAAATCGCTTACGAGTTAGCGCCAACGACTGTTGTGCCATCTGCTCTAAGTAAGGTTCTGCCGCCGGAGAGATCAGCGCCTTAAAGTCTTCTAAGTCACGTTTGGGTTTACTCAGAGCGCGTTCAACATCCGCTGCCGTTTTACTGAAGATAGACATACCAATGTCATCCCAGTTGAGTTGTTTAAATCGATCAACAAACGTCATAGCACTACTACTCGTCTAGGAATGAAGTTAACGGGCTTGAAGCAACTGCATGAGATACTTTTCCTGCAAGTCCAGCAAGGTAAGCCATACGCCCAGCTTCGACTGCCAGTTTAAAAGCAATCGCCATATCAACTGGCTGTTGAGAAGCCGCAATCGCCGTATTCACTAACACTGCGTCTGCGCCCATTTCCATTGCGCGAGCAGCATGTGATGGTGCGCCTATGCCTGCATCTACTATCACAGGGACATTCGCTTGGTCGATAATGATCTCTAAAAAGTCTGCCGAAGCGATACCCTTATTTGAACCAATCGGCGCACCTAGCGGCATAACCGCAGCGCAACCCACCTCTTCCAAGCGTTTACACAATACTGGATCGGCATGACAGTAAGGCAATACAACAAAACCATCTTTAACCAGTTGCTCAGCAGCTTTAAGCGTCTCAATTGGGTCTGGCATCAAGTACTTTGGATCTGGGTGAATTTCCAGTTTAAGCCAGTTTGTGCCTAGCGCTTCACGAGCCAAATGCGCAGCAAAGACGGCATCTTTTGCATTCTTCGCCCCAGAGGTATTCGGTAGCAAGTTCACGCCAGCATCAATGATTGGTTGTAAAATGTCGTCTTGCTCAGAGCGAATATCGACTCTCTTCAACGCCATGGTTGCCAGTTGCGAACCTGAAGCTTCAATAGCACTCGCCATCAAATGCTTGTTTGCGAACTTCCCGGTTCCAGTGAAGAGTCGTGATTGAAACGTTTTATCAGCGATAGTTAACATGGTTAGCCTCCTGCAATGGCTTGGAAAAGAGAAATAGCATCGCCTTCATTGACGACAGTTTGTTGCCACTGGCTGCGCGGGACAACCGCATTATTGATTGCAAATACACAACCTAGATCAGGTAATGATAGAGCTTGGATAATGTCCGCTAGAGACGACAAGTGCGCGACCTGTTCTGGTTGCTCGTTTATCGAGATCGTTATATGACTCATTGGATTTCTTCTTCTAAATGCTTAACAGCAGACGAACTGCACACGGAACATTCACTATCTTGAGTGACCATTAAGTTTTGCCAATTCATCGTTTGGCCATCGAACAGTTTGAGCTGGTGTGTTGCTACCTGAAACTCACCACAAGTTAAACGTTGAATAGCAGCCAAAGCTTGAAGGTTACCTATGGTGCCAACAACCGGGCCTATGATGCCGCTATCACTACAACGAGTCGTTTGTGGATGATGACTGAACGGGAACAAACAGTGATAGCACCCTTTCTGATTCTGATAATCAAAGACAATAAACTGGCCTTTCCAACCGATTGCAGATCCAGAAATCAAAGGTGTATTGCTGCCGAAACACGCTTGGTTAACCTGCTGGCGTGACTCAAAGTTATCAGTGCAATCCAACACCAAATCAGCGAGCATCACTTCAAGTTCAAGCTGACTGTCACTCATTCGCTGATTGATGGTTCTGACTTGGCTTCGACCATTAAGCTCACTCAGTTGTTGCTTCAGAACTTCGACCTTAGGCGAACCTAACTGGCTTTCCCTGAACGCAATTTGTCGTTGCAGGTTGGACGAATCCACACAGTCATCATCCACCAACACGATCTTTCCGACACCAGAAGCCGCAAGATAAAGAGCGGCAGCATTACCTAAGCCACCACAACCAATCACTAGCACATGGCTGTTTAATAGGTTTCGTTGCCCTTGCTCACCGACTTCAGGTAACGCAATTTGTCGTTGATAACGAATAAACTCAAAATCACTCAGCATAGCTAGGCTCCTGCATAACCTCTTCTTTGAGAGCTGGAGGTTTAGGTGCCATCAGTTTTTCGAAAAATTCGATCACCTTTTTGGGGTCTTCCGCTAATGTAATCGCACGAACAACCGCCAAACTCGACACCCCACACTCCCACACCTGCTCAGCTGTCGATTGGTCAATACCGCCAATAGCAACCGTTGGATAACCAGTGAGTTGTTCTGTGTATGGGATAGTATCAATCAGCTGTTGATACAGAGATAAACGAACCAATCCCTGAGGCTTTGATGGCATCTGTTTAGTTGTTGTTGGGAAGATGTGGCCTAGCGCAATATAGCTTGGGTTAATCTGAACAATGCGTAGCAACTCGTAATAGCCATGAGTCGATAACCCAATCTTTATACCCGCAAAGCTCAACTGTGAGAGGTTTGATTCTTCAATATCCTCTTGCCCTAAATGAACACCAAAAGCGTCATGCTTGAGTGCAAGCTGCCAGTAATCATTGATAAAAACTTGAGCGTTATACTCACGACCAAGATCGATAGATCGTGCGACTTGTTGTTCTAAATCCGCTTGCTGTGGATTCTTAATACGTAGTTGGACAGTGTTGATTCCAAGCTTGAGCAATCTTTCGATCCACTCAACATCATCAACTACTGGGTATAAACCGAGGCTACTCTTACTCAACTCAGGAAAAGAAAGTGATGTCCCTTGGTTAGCCCAACCTACGCTTATGTCCAATCGTTGATCTTCAAGAACAGGGATAGGAAAGTTTTGGTAATGTGCAGGCCATGTTCCACGTGAAACATTGGACGCTGCGCGAGCTAAAACAAGTGCGTCTTCTAATGGGAACTCCAACGCCAACAAAGTAAGTAACCAGGCAAAATGGCCGTGATTATCTAACTCCTGATGAGCTGTAGTGTCATTCTTGATGACACGATTAGCATCTAGGTGTGACCAGATATCCAGTACAGCTGAATCATCTGAGACACCGATATAGATGGTATTCGGAGTTTCTGTAAAGGCATCACAAACGTCAGTTAACGCGACTGAATTACTGTAATCAACAACATGGTTCAGTTCCGCTAACTTACACTCTGCCAATGAATCAACATCATGAGCGAAGCCAATAGATAACGCCTGCTGAGAATCAACGATAGAGAAGTATTGAGTTGGGCTTACACCCAACTCAACCGCATCAGTTGCCAAGCCTTGTCGCTTAGCAACCAATAGACAGTTCTGCACCTCTCCCGTTAACTCAATATTTTGAGATGGGATGAGTATCTTCACTGTCATTATTCCTCTAATTGAGCTTCTTTTGCGGCTACTGCAGGATGATAAAGTTCAGAGCCAGTATCACGGAACTCTTGTGATTTTTGACGCATCCCTTCCAACGGGTTATCTAGCATCTTAATCTCGATAGCCTGATCCGCGGCTACTTGTTCTGTATCTTTCGCATACTCTCGAACTTCTTGAGAAATCTTCATCGAGCAGAATTTAGGTCCACACATTGAGCAGAAGTGAGCAACCTTACCGGATTCTTGTGGCAGAGTTTCATCATGGAAAGAACGGGCTGTTTCAGGGTCTAAAGCTAGATTAAATTGGTCTTCCCAACGGAATTCAAAACGTGCTTTAGATAATGCATTATCTCGGATTTGTGCGCCTGGGTGCCCTTTCGCAAGGTCAGCAGCGTGTGCAGCAAGCTTGTATGTAATCAGGCCAGTCTTCACATCTTCCTTATTTGGTAAGCCGAGATGCTCTTTAGGGGTGACATAACAGAGCATCGCACAGCCGTACCAACCAATCATGGCGGCGCCAATTCCAGAGGTAATATGGTCATAACCAGGGGCAATATCTGTCGTCAATGGGCCTAAAGTATAGAAAGGCGCTTCATGGCAGTGCTCTAACTGCTCGTCCATATTCTCTTTAATCAGGTGCATTGGTACATGTCCAGGGCCTTCAATGATCACCTGAACGTCATATTCCCAAGCCACTTTAGTCAACTCACCTAGAGTACGTAACTCCGAGAATTGAGCCTCATCATTAGCATCTGCAATTGAGCCCGGGCGTAAACCGTCACCTAATGACAGAGCAACATCGTATTTCGCACAGATCTCACAGATCTCACGGAAGTGGGTATAAAGGAAACTTTCTTGGTGATGAGCAAGACACCATTTCGCGATGATGGAACCGCCACGAGAGACAATACCAGTCACACGCTTAGCGGTCATTGGTACGTAACGAAGCAGTAAGCCTGCGTGGATAGTGAAGTAATCAACACCCTGCTCGGCTTGTTCAATCAAGGTATCACGCATTACTTCCCAGTTAAGGTCTTCCGCAACGCCATTCACTTTTTCAAGCGCCTGATACATAGGAACCGTACCAATTGGTACTGGGCTATTACGTAGGATCCATTCGCGAGTCTCGTGGATATTACGGCCGGTGGAAAGGTCCATCACGGTATCGCCACCCCAGCGAGTCGACCATACTAGCTTCTCAACTTCTTCTTCAATCGAAGAGCTTACTGAAGAGTTACCGATATTAGCGTTCACCTTCACCAAGAAGTTTCGACCAATAATCATCGGTTCTGATTCTGGGTGGTTAATGTTTGAAGGGATAATAGCTCGACCTTCAGCAACCTCTTTACGCACGAACTCAGGGGTGATCTCTTTCGGTAGGTTTGCGCCAAAATTATGGCCAGGGTGTTGATGGTTAAGCTGCTCATCAGCGAACTTCTGACGTCCCATGTTCTCACGTATGGCAATGTACTCCATTTCAGGTGTGATAATACCCTGACGAGCATAGTGCAGCTGAGTAACACATTGGTTGTCTGTCGCGCGACGAATTCTAGGCAGGTTGCCGTAGCGAAGGTCGTCTAGAGTTTCATCTTCTAAACGTTCTTTGGTGTAAACAGAGCTTACGTCGTCTAACAGTTCCGTATCACCACGCTCTTCAATCCATTGCTCTCGCAACTTAGGAAGACCGCTATACAGGTCTATTTGATGTGTAGGGTCTGTGTAAACACCTGAGGTATCGTAAACTTGAATGGGTACATTAGGTTCGAATACAGGCTCTTTTTTGCTACCACCAACAAGGCTATCAGCGAGTGATATTTCTCGGACAGGGACTTGAATGTCCTCCCGAGATCCTTGGATGTAAGCTTTTTTTGAGTTTGGATAGGGTTGTACGGATAAAGAATCAATGAAATTCTTCGCTTCCAGTCTTGCTTGTTTACGAGTCGACATAGCATTTTTCCTTGGCTTTTAGCCGTTATTTATAGGGATAAAAATGCTTGACGGATTAGATGCTACAAGAGGGATCACGGTAAGAAATACAGTTGTGATCTGGAGATAGATCTCTAGAAGGATTCTAGTTAGATATCTACTCTTGTTCCCTTCGCAGGTATTAGCCTGATCAGGTTCAACGGATCCCGAGTTAACGGTCTCAGCCATATGGCACTCCGACAAGTTCGATCGAGTATATAAAAACGGCTTGGATAAACCAAGCCGAGTTGTTAACAAATCGTAAGAAAGTTTTAAGACTTTATCAAAAGTTGGAAGCCGATCCATGCGGCTGAAATACTGAGTACCACGTTGAGTAGCACATTGAGTCCCATCTTAAAGAAAGCGCCCTGCTGCATAAGAAGTACGTTATCCATCGAAAACGTAGAAAATGTAGTCAGTGCTCCTAGGAAACCAAGACCGATAATTTGTCTCCACGGTTCCGTCGCGACCATCTCGTTTTCAAACGCGGCGATGAGCAATCCCATAATCAAAGAACCAATCACGTTAACAGTCAACGTACCGTAAGGAAAACCACGTCCTAACATTACAACGCATAACTCTGAAATCAAGTAACGTGAACAAGCACCAAACGCGCCACCAATGGCAATAAAACCTAAAATAGATAACTGACCCATGAATCCTCCCAAACAATAGTCCCTATATTCTAGCTTTACCGCCGATAAAAGCGAGGGTAGAAACTAAGAATGCATGCGCAAATATTAAACGTTACAGGTGTCACTTAACTTCAATATATCCCATTAAACCCGTTTTCATGTGTTCTATAACATGACAGTGGTACATCCAGCGGCCAGGGTTGTCTGCAACAAATGCAGCTTTAGCTCGCCCGTTTTTTCCAAGTAACACTGTATCGGTATGGAAAGGCTCTTCAACTTTCTTCCCATCAAGTTCCAATACAGTGAATGTATGACCGTGAATATGGATCGGGTGATGGTATTGGGTGACGTTCTTTAGATCGAATATGTAAGTCTTACCTAACTCTAAAGTCGTCAACGGTTCAGGAATATTGTCTTTGCTCATTCCTTCCCATGCTCTTTTATTAGTAAGCCAAAACTTAGGCATCGATTTCCCATCTTTAGAAACTGGTGATACCGCACCTTCCCACTCGAACACAAAATCGATCTCTTCAGCATTAGCAAGATCTAGATTAGGTACAGGGTTAAGAGGCAACAATGGCAATAAACGCCCTTCAGTAAGGGGGGAATCTACTACCTCGAACTCACATAAAGAGAAAGGAAAGCGGCCCTTCATTTGAAGAACATTAACTCGCTCGCCTACTTTGGGCGCTATCAGTCCAATATCCACGCGCATCCCTGGGCCGATTTTATGTTGAGTCAGTTTATATGGCGTCTTTACAGGATTACCATCAATGGCAATCACCCATGCCTCAGCCCCTTCGACAGCAATAGGATAAGTGATCGTATTATCGACATTCGCGATACGCAGTCGAGTCGTTGCGTGCTGCTTTAATTGGTATACAGGTTCATGAACACTATTGACGCTACTCCACTCTCCTGGAGTTCCCATACGAGCACTTAGTCGTGGAATCATTAAGTCTTTCCATTGACCCTGTTTATCGACGTGCCAATGCTTAAGCATCAGTGCATGCTCTTCATCAAACTGCACTGGAATATTCTCTTCTACGATAATAAGACCAACTAAGCCCATACCAAGCTGCTTCACACTATTCATATGTGGGTGATACCAAAATGTGCCAGCATCTGGCGGCGTAAACTCATAAATGAATGTTTCACCTGGCATGATCGGTGGCTGACTTAAGAAGGGAACACCGTCCATTTCGATAGGAATTCTTAAGCCATGCCAATGGATAGTCGTCGGCTCTGATAGCTTATTCGTAAAACGAATTGTGACCTTTTCACCTTGTCGACATCGAATCGTTGGTGCTGGAGTCTGACCATTAAAGCCTAGAATATTAGTCTCAAACCCCGTCACGAGTTCAGCGGTTGAAGGCTCTGCCGTTAAGTCATAAACATACTTTCCTTGTTCATCAACCGCCCGTTTCATAGAGCAAGCAGGCAGTACAGTGAGTGCAGATATAGCGAGAGATGATTGAATAAACTTACGACGGGAGATATCCATATTTGTTGCCTTTTAGTAATAACGACCAAAATGTAACAAAATATTGAGAATAATTCTCATAAAGAAGCGTGGTTTGTGCTGTTGATTGTTTATAAAAGAGGCTGGGATAAGTAAGCACTTACACTTCTATGGTCAAATATCATCCAAGGCAAGAAGTAACAGCTTAAATATCCCACATATAGAAAACCAAAAGACCTTCCTGTTCGACTAGATCTTCGAACTACTACGGAAGCGTGAAGGTTCGAATATCAACATATCCAAATTAGAAGAATTAGGTAAAACCATTATAAGTCGAAGCTAATAAAAAAAGGCTCCAGCATTTCTGCTGGAGCCTTATATATGACAGGGGTGGACTGAGCCAGCACTCCGGAGATTCGACCGGGCTGGCGTTCCAGCTCACGACATTGCTTCGTAGAAGCAACAGATGCAAAAAAGCCTCAGCATTTCTGCTGAGGCTTCGTATATGGCAGGGGTGGAGAGATTCGAACTCCCAACACGCGGATTTGGAATCCGCTGCTCTGCCAATTGGAGCTACACCCCTAAAACTTTTTATTACTTCAGATTCGAAAAAACCTCGCACTAGGCGAGGTTATCGAATAAGTGGCGGAGTGGACGGGACTCGAACCCGCGACCCCCGGCGTGACAGGCCGGTATTCTAACCAACTGAACTACCACTCCGCAGTG
>NZ_JBFRLX010000105.1:0-1425 GCF_041470165.1 Vibrio sp. 10N.286.46.A8 | reverse complement strand
TAATGCCGATCGTTTAAGAAGACTTGAACGATCTTGCAGTTAGCAGATAATCCCCATCAACAACGTTGATGGGGATTTTTTTATGCTTGAACAAGAATTAGCAATGGCACACGAGACCATTGAAGATGCCGACAATTATGAATCTGTCGTCGACGCCATTCAGATTGAGTGGATAGAACAAGCTCTTCTTGAAACCAATAAAGCGAGCATAAGACGACGTCGGCTTCCCGCTCAGCAAGCTGTCTGGTTAGTTATTTGGATGGGGCTGCAACGCAACATGTCTATCAAAGAGGTATGCAGTTCATTAGACATTGCGCTTCAGCCTAAACCTGAAGATAGCTGGTCTCGTGTTGCACCTAGTGTCCTAACTGATTCACGCCGACGTCTAGATGAGAGTCCATTAGCGGCTCTGTTTCACACAACGGTAAAGGCTTGGAACGGAGATATCCTTCAACAAGATAAAGACTTGGAGCTTAATGTTCTTGCTGTGGATGGAACAACATTTAGGTGCCAAGATTCCCCAGAGAACGCTGAAGAATTTGGGTTCATCTCTAAAAAATTGAAACCTTACCCTCAACTTCGTTTAGTCGCTTTGATGTCAACAGAAACTCGAATGATTATGGGGGCGGCTTTTGATGGCTGTCATGTCGGTGAAACGACCTTAGCTAAGCGCCTATTCAATGATATCCCCGCACATTCATTGACCTTATTTGATCGTTGTTATTTCTCGGCAGACCTCTTGTTGTCGTGGCAAGAGAGTGCGGAAAATGCTCACTGGTTAATGCCTGCAAAACGTAAGCTACGCTATGAAGTGTTGGAGAAATATGCGGAGAACGACATGCTCATCTCAATGCCCATATCTCCTCAAGCTCAACGGCAGAATCCGAATTTACCCGCACGTTGGGAAGCTAGATTAGTCCTATATCAAGAGCCAAAAGGTGAGATAAAAGGTTTTATTACTTCACTTACAGACCCTAGTAGATACTCGCTAGAAAGCCTGCTGCGTATTTATTGGCAACGCTGGGAGATAGAAGAAGGTTATGGTGAAATTAAACAGACTCAACTGCAAAGTCACGTCACTTTACGAAGTCGTTTTTCTGCCGGTGTGAAGCAAGAGCTTTGGGGCGTATTACTTGCCTATAACTTAGTGCGATTAGAGATGGTTAAGATAGCTTCAGAAGCCGGGGTTCGAGCGACTAGGGTCAGTTTTACCGCCGCAATTAACCTTATTGATGCGCAATTACGTTGGTTAGCTTTAAGCCCAGACGGAACTCTACCTGTAAAACTGAAAAGGATGAGAGACAGTTTGAGTCACTTCATTCTTCCAGATAAAAGAAAGGACCGAACGTTTCCACGTTCAGTCCTCTTTGTCCCAGCCAAATATCCGTTCAGGTTCAAGCAATAATGCTTATCCGAACGGCATTA
>NZ_JBFRLX010000104.1:0-16758 GCF_041470165.1 Vibrio sp. 10N.286.46.A8 | reverse complement strand
GCTATTGAGTATCGAATTAAGACAGGTGTTAATTCTTTTGAGCGCTTAACGCTTCTGCCGTCGCATCTTGAATCGATAAGAACAATGACGTGATTTGTCCAGTAGGCGAACGCATCGGGTTTAGCGTCACGTTCTGGTACATGAAATCAGCTTGTTGAGTAACAGGGCGAACATTGCGGCACTTGAACAGGTAAGGTCTTTGTGGCCATGTAATAAAGCTGCGACAACCTAAATCATAGACTGGCTTGGTTTTCAGCCTAAACCACTCTTCTGGGATTTCAGGGAATAACTCAAAGATCGACTTACCGATAGCATCATGTGATTGCTTACCGCTATGGTGAGTCATGAAGCCATTCCAAACTTGCACCTCAAAATCGCGATTAATAACCACCAGCCCCATATCGACGTTCTGAACCATGTCCACCATCCAGTGGAACTGTTCAAATTCAGCAGGAAGATTCAACATATTAAAACTCCTCCATTAGGTAGGCCAATTTATTATCTAGAAGTGGCAAAGATTCATCAACAAACATGAATAGAAGGTCACAACGGATTGAAGTGCCGTCTATGTTATAGCTGACTTCGAAAGTCATCGTTTTCTTGAATGAGCCGCCGGTATTTTCAATAACGGAATCGATTGAGATGTGTTGACCAAGCAACACAGGAGAGCTCTGGAAGAAACGAACTTCTGACTGCTCACCTAACCCATTCAGGAATGAACCCACAAGGATATTAGACACATCCATCAACAGCTCTAATTCTTCTAACTGTTCGCTTTCTGTTGGCACCTTCATGAGCTTTTTAAGATCGCTCACACTGGAATCACTCAGCAAGACTAACGCTTCACCTGCAATACCTTCTCCGCTAAAGCCTTGGCAAACACCCGACACTTGGTCGTTGTCTGCTAAGTCGCGAAGTGCCATGTGCAATTCACTCACTTCCAAAATATTCACGTTCGGTAGTGGTAAATGGACAAATACATCAAAATGGCGCGCCAGTGCATCGGCGGCGCGGCCGATTGCTACGTTCGCCACTTCCATGTAGATATCGCGTCTGCGTAGTATTGGGAGATCTAAAGCGGTAGGGGTAACCACCTGAGGCTGCGTTGGCGGCTCAACAAGTTCACGTAAAATGCCTTTTAACGCTTCTTTATCGATCGGTTTTTGTAAAAACGCTTTAGCACCAAGGTCCATGACCCTCTGCTGCGCTTTTGGCTGGATGTCACCGGAAACAACGACAACAGGTGTGTTATCACCTAAGCGTTGCATCTCTTCCAATGTGCCATAGCCATCTAGCTCAGGCATGGTCAAGTCGAGGAACATCAGTTTAAACTGGTTTTGAGCTAACTCTTCAAGTGCATTAAGCCCATGAACAGCAAAAGTTATATCTGCATTTAGAGAACTAGGCAGTGATCGAGCCATCTGCTTCCTTGCTAATGCAGAATCATCACATATAAGAACTGGGAACGACATAAATGCACCACCGACAAATTAAAGCTAATTTCGAGGAGTGTAACAGATCATTATCGTATCAGGTACGGGGTGAATGAATTTATATGTAGATTATTAGTCAGATTGATGGGAAAAGCGGATATTCGATTATCTCTGATTATTCTTTATGAAAAACAATATGCTACAGAGATAGTAACAAGCCATTTTATAAAGTAATTGCACTATTTTATGAAATGACTGCGATAATTTATAGAATAACAGCCTTAATAAGTAGCCTATTAAGGCTCGACTTGCCGATTCACGCAACAGCCATACATGTTGAACACCTATACGTGTTGACCGCCTACTACGCGTTTATCAGGTTGACGTTTTTATCCGTTTTACATAATGAGTACAAGGGAGCTAAAACTGATATGTAGGCCATAGAATCAGTAATGCGAAACGAATAACCACAGCAAACACCAGTAAAGCGATGCCCAGACGGTACCATTTGTATTCCGCAATATTCATTGGGATACGCTTATAAAACATCGTAATCACGCCTTTCCAATCACTACTGCGTCTTCCGTACTGCATCATGCTCGTCAAAACAAACAGAGCGCCAAGTACTAGCATTCCTTTCTCAGCCCAAAACAATCCAACTTCCATTTGCATTTTCCTTGATAAAACGATGAGCGACTTAAATCATTCTAGCCACCTTTGCTTACGGTTTCTGTAAGACCAAGGTCTAAATTACGAAGTACGCAATTCAGGGCTTTTAGCTTTTAGCTTATAGCTTATAGCCCATTGTTGGTAATTAGAAACTGGTAACTGGTCATTGATAGTTCTTGGTCAGTATTACAAAGTTCATCGTTAAAGGTTTCATGGTAAAGGCGAGCATCACAAGCAGATCACGAATAAGCATGAGTCGAGAGATCCGGAGACTTACTGTTCTTTTGAATGACACGCATCAGCTGGATAAGCAGCAGAATACCTGTCACACCTAAACCAACACCGATTCCGCCCCAGATCCCTGCCAATTCAAACTTAGACATCAAATACCAAGCCGCTGGCAAACCAAATACCCAGTAACCAATGGCTGTCATTACGGTTGGCATTGAGACAATCTTCATCCCTCTCAACAGGTTAATCGCCAATAACTGCCAAGCGTCTACAATAAAGCACAACGCAACCACCCAAATAACAGAGGCCAATAGCGAAGTCATTGCGCCCGTACCATCGTCTAACTTGAAGATAGACGCGATCATTTCTGGCCAGATGATGAACACGGCAGATAAGGCTACGCTCAACACCGACACCAATATAAAGCTTAGAATCGAGGTTCTTTTGATGCCTTCGTAGTTACCCGCACCGAAATCACGGCCAACCAAAATCGCCGCAGCTTGTGAGAAACCGAAATTGAAGTTCCAAGTAAAGCTTAAGCATTGCAGTAGGATTTGGTGCAGTGCTAGAGAAGCAATACTGATCGTCCCCGCCATCAGAGTTCCGCCGTATATCAAGCCATGTTCAAGTAATGCAGCGAGCCCAATAGGCAAACCCATCATCAATAAAGGGCTCATTAATTTGATTGAATACTCTTCTGTGTTTAACCAAGGGGCGAACTGCTTAAACTCGTCACGCTTGAATACCCAAACCGTGTATCCAAGCATCACGATAAAGGCCGCGATAGCCGTACCTAGCCCTAAACCGGTTAAACCCATGTCTAATTGGAAAGTTAAGAAGTAGCTCACTGGCACATTCAGAATTACGGTGATGATAGACATCACCAGAATAGAGCGCACATTACCAAACGCACTGGTTAATCCACGCAGTACCAACAAAATAAGCGAAGGCAGCATCACCCATTTCAAGGCATGCACATATTCCATTGCTAAAGTAATCACTTCTTGGGGCTGTTTTGCTGCCTCTAATACCAACGGAGCAAACCAAAAGCTGGCCATTAAGGTCACACTCAACACAAATGCCAACATTGTTGCGCCTTTAACGGCTAATCTAATTTGTGTGTTACCAAACTCAGGACGAGCCACTCGCTGACCGTAAGCGATCGCAATCAAGTTCGCGACACAACCCACGGTGCTGCTCGCAATAATAAAGATGAAAAAGTAGATAGAGGCGCCTAGGCCACCAGCCGCAAGGGCTGACACACTGATACGCGACATCATCCAAACATCAGTAAGGACTAACGCCATAGAGATCAGCTGTGAAATGATCAAAGGGAATGCGAGTGTGAGTATTTTTTTCATGAGCGCCTCAGGTAATTTCGCCCAAAATACGATCGATGAAGCTGGCGTTCAATTGATAAATTTGCGACTCTAACATTCCATAAACTCATGCGAACGAATTATGACCCCATATCCTAGCTTGCCATCATCCCATAATGGCTTAAAAGCCTTCGAAGCAGCAGCAAGACTGATGAGCTTTACTCTGGCCGCCGATGAACTGCATGTGACACAAAGTGCGATCAGCCGTCAGATTAAACAGCTTGAAGATGAGTTAAACGCATCATTGGTTATTCGTAAGCATCGAGCGATTGAATTAACAGAACATGGTCACGATTTGTACGTGGCTTTACGTGAAAGCTATGCCAATGTCGAAACGGTTATTGCTTCTTGGGGCGAGCCAAAGCAGAAACGTATTGTGATCAAAGCGACCTTGAGTTTCGCGACGCGCGTATTGATCTCTAAAGTCCGGGAATTAAACGAGCGTTATCAAGATTATGAAATCGTCATTGTGCCTGTGATTGAGGAAGACGAATCGATCAACAGCAGCGAATATGACCTACTGATCTTCCATACACGCTTCAAAAAACGCTATGACAAGGCACCTAACATCACCTTCTTACGTGAAGAGTTTATGGCGCCGGTCTGTTCGACTACTTTAACGAACAAAGATACTGACCTCGATTCGATCTTAACCTTACCAAGGCTCCACCCAACCTTAGATCATCACGACTGGAAAGTGTGGCTGGCTGATGTCGAGTCCCCGCCGAAAAAGCCCGTTAGAAATACCAGCTTCTTGTCTTTGGATATGGCACTCAGTGCCTGCTTGTCAGGTGAAGGCGTCACGGTGACGGATTTGCTGTTGGTTTTGCAGGATCTACAACGGGGCTTCTTGTACTGCCCTAAGGATGCAAAGATTCAGCACAGTGCTTGGACTTACTTCATGCACCAGCGTACACACACACCTATCATCAATGACCTTATTGAATGGCTGAGGGAAGAGACAGCAAAAGAGATCGAGTTGCTGAAATCACTCGCACAGCAATATCAGTGGTTTGGTGTAATAGAGCAAGACAAAGGCTTTGGTCGACTCTCTTAAATTAAGCTATGATTCCCCTTCCCTCACCCGATTGATATTTTTATGCCTTCTTTCTCTGTTTCAATGATCCCTGTTGGGGTTAGGTTCATGATCCTCTCCGCTTTTGGGTTCGCACTGATGTCTGCTTGTGTGAAATACATCAGCAACTACGGTATACCTGTATTTGAAATTGTTGCAGCAAGGGCTTTGGTCTCTTTGATCATCAGCTATATCGATGTGAAACGAAAAGGCATTTCGATCTGGGGTAATAACAAACCACTCTTGTTTGTGCGTGGTGCTGTCGGTACTGCGGCGTTAATGTGTGTTTACTACGCCGTCACCACCTTGCCACTAGCAGAAGCGACCATTCTACAATACGTACACCCCGTGTTTACCGCGTTGCTTGGCGTGTTGTTCTTAAAAGAGCGCGTGCAAAAGTCGACCATGATCTGCATTGCATTCTGCCTCGCGGGATTGCTGGTGATGGTACAACCAAGCATGAACAGCGGCGTAAACAGCGAGTTACCCATGTTCAGCATTATGGTGGCGTTATTGGGCGCGTTTGGTAGCTCAATTGCTTATGTAATTGTGAGAAAGCTTAGCCAAACTGAAGATAGCTCAGTGATCATCTTCTATTTCCCGCTGGTTGCTCTTCCAATCTCAACAGCCCTGATCTGGAACGACTTTGTATGGCCAAGCTTATTCTTAACCATTATGTTGGTTCTGGTCGGGATTTTCACTCAGATAGGCCAATACGGTTTAACCAAGGCGATGCAAACTCAAGCTGCCGGTAAAGCTTCAGCTTACTCATACGTTCAAATCGTATTCTCAGCGCTGTTAGGCGTGTGGATCTTCAATGAGATTCCATCCGTTTGGACTTACCTAGGTGGTGGTCTAATTGTCACGGGCGCACTCATTAACGTGTTTGGCAAACAGTTGTTAGTGCCATTCAAGGCTAAGTAACCAACTAAGCGACTAAGCGACTAAGCGACCAAGCAACCAAGCAACCAAGCAACCAACAGAGTAAAGATCAGTTAGCCAATCAGCTAATAGATATAAAAAGGGCATTGCGGAATATTCCACAATGCCCTTTTCTGTGAGTCTTCCTAGCACCCTTTCTTAGACGTTTTATTTCGAACAATCTTGCTCTAGTACACCAACTCGATTACGAGTTCTACTACGTGGCATTGCGCAGCTTGGGATCATCACTCAAGTACTCTACAAATTCGATTTCAAAGCCCGCAGGATCAACAAAGTAAACGTTTTTGCGATAAGGTTCTTCAGCCCCAGGTTTGGCAATAGGGAAACCCGCATCAATAAGGCGCTCAATCACGCTCTCGATATTGTTGGTTACATAAGCAAAATGCGCGAGACCGACAGAATGCCCAGCCAAATATCTGTTTTCTCCTTCGCCGTGATCGCTCAATGCGATGTATTGGTATTCATCACCAAAATGTAGCCAGTTACGTGGCTTGCCAGACCATTCGCCTTGCCCTTCATCACGCACATACCAGTGAGGGAAAGCTGCTTTATAGAAATTCAGCATCTCTGGGATATCTTTAACCACTAAATTTACATGTTCAAGTTGGATCATTCTTCTCTCCTTAAAGTATTCTCTTAAGCAACGTTGCATATCCTAATACCTCAAGTTAAGTTGAGGTAAAGAACTAATTTACGTTTATTTTCGAGAACGTCTTTAGAGTCCAAGTTGTTCTGCTTTGACTACATACAAACTGTAAGTTTAGACGACCTAATCCAATGTAACTCTCTTGCCTCGTATTATGTTCTTTGTACTTAATGACAGTGACTTTATGGGAGGTGTTCTCTCCAAACCACACCTCCCACAAAGTGAACCGATGAAATGGATGTTGTATACAGGCCTCCCCTCAGTGATCGCAATGCAGAACCAAACCGTAGTTAATTGGAATACAAGCACTTAGCATTTTTTAGTCGACTGCGTAGCGGGAGTGATACATGGACAGCAGAATTACCATCAAAGAATTTCTCAGAGTGTTCGATTACCTTCGTTCAACGGGCGAACAGCTGGACAACAAATATCAAGTAGGCGAAATGACGGCTTGGCATGATTACGACGGTTACACCTGTTGGCTAAGCTACAGAGACGTTACGGTAACCCTGATGTTCCACGGTTCATTAAAAATCGAATACGACAAAACGTCGAATTATGAAGACTTCATCAACCATTGTCTGACTATGCTTGCTACAGAGCCTTCTCCATAAGTACGAAAGGTCAACACGCCCTAACAACTAGTGGAGAAAATCATGCACGAAACTGACTTTAAAACGCACTTACTGCCTAAACGAATCGCTTCTTTGTGCCTAATACTCAGCCTTTCTTTTTTATGGTCTCAAGTATCTGTAGCAGGAATAGATATGATTGATTTTACACAAGCGAACGAACAGAAGAATTGGACAGCGACCAACGACAATGTGATGGGCGGCATCTCAACAGGCGGTCTTATTCATGATGGCGAGACGAGTCAATTTAAGGGCGAACTATCGTTAGAGAACAATGGTGGCTTCAGTTCAATCAATCGCTCTGTTAAAACACTAAGCTCTGAAACGGACAGCTTAGATTTGACGTTTGTGGGTGATGGTCGTACTTACCAATTAAGGTTCACAACGTGGATAGATGGAAACAGGACCAACTACAAGCACAACTTTGAGACAATTAAAGGTGAACAACTCAAGAAAGCCTTCCGACTAAAGGACTTTCAAGCGGTGTTTAGAGGTCGGTTACTCAACGGAGCTCCGGCGCTTAAAGCTCAACACATTAAACAGATCGGCTTTTTGATTGCGGACAAACAGCCTCTGCCCTTCGAGCTAAACCTACTTCAGATTCAATTCAAAACCTCGCAAGAAACGGAGTAACGCTTTGTTGGAATAAGGTAAAGCCTGAATAAACCACAGACGAACAAAAGCCCCTGATATCTTACCGATTCGCGATAGATATCAGGGGCTTTCTATTCAAGTGTTCAAAAGATCAATGCTTCAAACCGTCAAAGATCTAGATCATTAACTGTTAATATTTGATGGCTGTTTTACCAATCGAAGCGCTGCTTTCAATACGTTGGTGCGCATCTTTCAGAGTCTCAACACTAAAACCATTCAACGTCGTCGTTAGTGTCGATTTAATGCGGCCTGCATCAATCAAGTTCGCAGCTTGGAATAAGATGTCCTGTTGCTTCTGGATATCGTCTGTGTTGAACAGTGAACGGGTAAACATCAGCTCCCACACAAAACCTACAGACTTACCTTGAAGCGCCGACAGATCAATTCCACCATCGAACTCCACAATCGAACTGATCATGCCTTGTGGTGCAATCAGCTCCACCATCGATTCCCAGTGCCCTTTAGTATCCGCAACATTAAAAATGTAATCGACATGCTGGATGCCTTGCTCACGTACAGACTCAACCAAGTTACGGTGATTCACCACATGGTCTGCACCCATATCCCTTACCCACTGCTCGGTTTCAGGTCTTGAAGCCGTCGCAATGACAGTCAGGTTAGTCAGTTGGCTCGCCAATTGAATAGTGATTGAACCTACGCCACCAGCGCCACCAATAATCAGAATCGACTTTTGCTCTTCAGGACGAACACGCAAGCGGTCAAACAACGCTTCCCACGCAGTGAGTGTCGCTAGCGGCATCACAGCAGCAGCTTCATCAGAAAGGCTCTTTGGTGCTTTCGCCGCAATACGGTAATCAACGGCTTGGTATTCCGCGTTAGCTCCCATGCGAGTGACGTCACCAGCGTAGTAAACACGGTCACCTAATTCAAAACCTTCAACGTCTGTACCTTTACCGACAACTTCACCGACTGCGTCATAGCCCAGCACTTTAGGTTGTTCGAGTGTTTTATCCTTAGCACTACGAATACGAATTTTTGCGTCAGCAGGGTTGATAGCAGTCGCGCTCACTTTTACCAGCAAGTCATTATTTTTTAGTTCTGGCAGACTCGTTTCAAACTCAAATAAACTGTCTTGCTCTGTAATCGCAAATGACTGAGTAAATCCAATAGCTTTCATTTTTGATGGTACTGACATTGTGCTTTCTCCTTGAATTAGACGAGTTAATCTTAGTCAATTCTCACTCTAGATAAACCGTCTAACATTTGAATGATTTTCAAATATATTTTGATAATTAAGCGTATAAAGTTAGCTTAGAAGAGGTAAATAAGGGTTAACCCGCTTTGTGATTAGCAAAGATTTCAATACAATGTTTAGAACATTATCAAACACAGGTAGATAAGATGCTTCTTGAAGACTTACAGGTCATTTTAAAAGTGGCGGAGTTTCGCAGCATCACCGCAGCAGCCACCAACCTAGACATGCGTACTGCTACCGCGAGTGCTGCCGTCAAACGAGTTGAAGCCGCACTAGGCGCTGAACTGTTTGTAAGAACCACTCGCCATTTAAGGCTCTCTTCAGCAGGCGAACGCTATTTACCTGAGTGTGAACAGGCCTTGAAAATATTAGAGCAAGCCAAGCTCAGCATGCGCGAAGAGCTTGGTATTCTCGATGGAGAAATCCGCATTGCGCTTTCATCGGATCTAGGCCGCAACCTCATCACACCTTGGTTAGATGAGTTCTTGCTTGAATACCCTAAAGCATCACTTAGAACGAGCATCAGTGACAGTAATATCGATTTTTACCGTGACTCCGTTGATATGGCGCTTCGCTATGGCTCCCCTACTGACGCCAACATGTATGGTTTCAAGATCTGCGATGTGCCGAGAATATTGTGTGCGGCTCCTGAATATTTGGCTGAAATGGGAACACCAAAACACCCGAGTGACTTAGCTCAACATAATGGTTTGCTTTATCAGCTGCATGATATGTTGCAAGACGAATGGGTGTTTAACGATGGTAAGCAGGATCACAAAGTGAAGCTGAAAGGGAATCGTGCATCGAACGATGCTGACCTTGTTAGACGTTGGTGTGTTGCCGGTAAAGGCGTGGCGATAAAGTCTTGTTTAGATATGTCGAAACATTTGCTTTCGGGCGAAGTGGTTAAAGTTATGCCTGAATTTAAACCAACACCAACCGAGTTGTGGTTAGTCTGCCCTAGTCGTCAATCCATCACACCAACGGTTCGCTTATTAAGAGATTTATTCCGCGAGAAAACCGCAGAGATCCTTTCTCAACTGAGCAAACAAAGCATTATAGATACTCAAAAGTCTTAGCGATCTAGAGATAAAAAAGGCGCTAGCGGACTTCAATCCGCTAACGCCTTTCTTCATTTGAACATCACACCGTATTAATGAATAAATGTACTTTAATACGAGTGCTTAGTTTGACTCTTCTTCAACATCGCAATCAGCACAGCACTGAAGAGCAATTTCATGTTCGAAGGTGATTGTATCTTGGCCTTCTTCTAGAAGTTCTGCAATTTCATCCGCGACTTCTTGCTCATCATCAGCTTCAATTCCGCTCGCTAACTCTTCTTCTGAATAACCGAAGAAATTCAGTAATAGATACTCGCGAGCTTCGTCTTTGGTACAAACCACATTTGCTGAAAGATCAGGCGTAACTTCACCTTCCGCAAGTGTCTTTGTCACTTGCTCTAGAGCAGTATCTTTCATCGCAGGCGTTAACCAACCAAGATCAGTACTTACTGTCGTTTTTTTACAGTCGAAGCAAGGCAGTTGGTGAAAGTAGTATTGAAAGGTCGTCATAGGTAATTTCTTCTTTAAGTGTTGTATAGCGAGATTATGCGCGTTTTATAGCAAAATACTATCTCAATCAACACCAAAAATTGATTCGCTCTGATTATTTTAACCGGATGCACAGCAAGCCATACTGACAACTTTAATCATCGGCTATTTGCTTAAATCGCCACACACATCGGCGTATTGGATATAGGGTCACGAAATACGCTCGCTTTGAGATCAAAAACATCATTCAGCAATGTCTCGGTCATCACCTCATCGGGGGTGCCTTCAGCCACTAAACCACCTCTTTCTAAAACGATCAAATGATCGCAGTAACGGCTCGCTTGGTTCAGATCATGGAGCACAACCACCACCGTTTTTCCCTTGTCATTCATCTGCTGCATCAAGTTCATTAATTCAACTTGGTGAGACATATCAAGATAAGTGGTCGGTTCATCCAACATCACGACATCTGTGTCTTGCGCTATTATCATCGCTATCCATGCTCTTTGACGCTGCCCACCCGACAGTGACTCAATCGGTTTATCAGCAAACTCAAGTACGCCGGTATCACGCATTGCTTGTTCGACAATAGCTTGGTCTTCTTGCCCTAACCTTCCCCAATGGGACACATAAGGAGAACGGCCATATTCAACCAGTTTTCTGACCGAAATGCCTTCAGGGCTGACCAATATTTGCGGCAGAAGCGACAACGAACGCGCGAGCACTTTATCGCCATAGCTCGACAACGGTTTGTCTTCAAATAACACTTCTCCTGTCACCGGCTTATTGATCCTGACTAACGTCTTTAACAAGGTAGATTTACCACATCCATTGGGTCCAATTAAGGCTGTGATTTTTCCCTTTGGGATGGACACCGAAAGGTTCGGTATGATCGTTTGTTTGCCGTACGCGACGGAAAGATTCTGCGTTTTTAGCATGGTTACCAACCTCGATAGCGATAGAGAAGAAAGATGAAATAAGGCGCGCCAATGACAGAAGTAAGTACCCCTGCAGGTAATTCAATCGGTGGTTGTAGACCTCTTGCCAAGCCGTCGGCACAAGTAACCAAAATCGCGCCCACCAGAGCAGACGCCGGGATTAACAACTTATGATTATGCCCAAACAACAAGCGCGCTAAGTGAGGTGCTAATAAACCCACAAAACTGATCGTTCCAGCCACTGAAACGCTGACGCTGGCAAGCAACACAGCGGCCAATAGCGCAAGAGCTTGTATCTGTTTTGGCTTAGTACCCAATGTGGTGGCACTTTCCTCACCAAGCCCCATCACATCCAATCGCCAAGCAAGCCAAAATGCCATTGGCAACAACAAGAGCAATGCTCCCCAAATAAAGGGAACTTGCTGCCAATTTCGCCCCCAAAGGCTGCCAGTTAGCCATACCATCGCCGTGTTGATCTCGATGGGGTTAGTGACAAGCAAGAAGTCGATGCAACTCGCCAGAAACGCACTCACTGCAATACCAATCAAGGCCAACTTGGCGGGTGTTGGCCTTGACCACCATGCCAATAGCGCAATCAGCCCAGCAGCCAATACCCCACCGAACATCGCCACCACAGGCAGTACGCTAACTGCCGCATTAGGGAACCACACTAAACTCGCAGTCGCAGCAAGCCCTGCCCCGGCGCTAATGCCCATAAGATCAGGCGATGCTAACGGGTTACGTATCACACCTTGCACTAATACGCCGGATAGCCCCAACCCTGCGCCCACGCTTATCGCGAGTAACATACGTGGTAGCCGATACTGATGGATAACAAAGTCGTCACTGGAAAAGGCGACCAAATGTTCGATGACTTGAGGAATAGAAAGTGACGCAGCACCGACGAACAAGCCCGCAGATGCCACTAATATGAGAATCCCTGATAACAAAACTATCTTAGTGTGATGGTGCATTAAGATCTCCTCGTCGCAATCAAAATAAAACAAGGTGTCCCAAGTAGGGCTGTAATAACACCAACGGGCGTTTCAGTCGGGAAAGCAATCGATCGTGACAACGCATCTGACCAAGACACTAATGCTGCGCCTGCCATTGCAGAGATAGGAATCAGTAGATGGTAATTGTGCCCAACCATGGGCCGAACCAAATGAGGAACCAACAATCCAACAAAACCTATGGGACCAGCGATAGCGACACTGGCACCCGCAAGCAACACGATAGCCAATCCACTCATGAGGCGAGTAAGCCGGATATTACTGCCCAACCCCACAGCCACTTCTTCACCAAGCGCCAATAAGTTGAGGTTGCGAGCAAGGCTAACAGCCAACACTAAACCAATCACTGCTGGCGGCCAAAGCTGTTGCCACTGTCCCTCATCCACGCTAGACAATGAACCGGTAAGCCAATGCAGCACGCTATAAGCCATATCATCAGCTAGAATCAACGCTGCTCGAGTTAACCCAATCAATAAAGCAGTAATGGCGATACCCGCTAAAACCAAACGTAACGGATGAGAACGTTCGGAGAAGAAGCCACCGAGGAGCATCACAGCACCACCGCCTAGCAATGCACCAAGAACAGCATTAAGGATCGGGTTTAAATCACTCACCACAGGTATGCCTATCGCAGCTAAAGCCATAAAACAGGCTGCGCCAGCGTTAATACCTAAAATTGATGGAGACGCAAGTGGGTTACGTGTTAATCCCTGCATCAACAGTCCGGCGACGGCTAAGCTTGCACCAATCAATAACCCAGCGTGAGCCCTTGGAGCTCTAAGTGTCGCCAATATTTGATGAGTCATATTGCTCTCATCAAACGCAAACAAATAGTGAACTAAGTCACTCAATGTTAGGGAGAAATTCGACCAACCTAGCATCGAGGCCACGTAACCAGACATCGCCAAACACGACACTAAAGCCGTAAATAACGTGACTCGCCACGACACTAATACCGTAAGCCACGACACTATAAGCGAACGTCGCTTACCTCTAGAGAGCAACATCGAACTCATGAACGATCCAAGATCTGCTCTAGATTTTTCGCCATTTGTTCTGCGGCCAACATGCCTCGATTCAATGACCATAGTGCTGGTGACACTTCCACCACTTGTTGATTCTTCGCGGATGTTAATACATTAAACAGTGGGTTTTTCTGCCAATCATCAACGATATTTGGATCTGAGTAAGCACCAAGGAGCAACCAGTCAGGATTTGTTTTCAACAACAACTCAAAGCTGGTTGGTAAGTACGCCTTGTCTGTCGGATCCACTATTGGGCTAGCAATACCTAATGTGGTGAGTACACCTCCGGCATACGAAGCAGGGCTATGTAGCCACATTCCTTTTTCCGACACGACAGCAAATTGGACAGTTTGTTTGAGTGAAAAATGACTTTTAAATTCCACCATGGCTTGTTGATGTTGGTGAATTCTTTGTTCCATTGCTGATTGCTTATCGAGGGCGATACCAACCTTAAGCGCAGATTCCAAATTCTCTTGATAAGTCTCTCCACGGCTTTTGAGCAGCAGAGTTGGTGCGATTCGCTGTAGATCTTGATAAACCGTACGATGACGCTCTGCATCGGCAATGATCAGGTCGGGCTTTAATACCGCAATGGCTTCTAGACTAGGCTGCGAACGCATCCCAACCGATTCCCATGGTTGCACTAATTCACGCACCGCCGGAATCACTCTCGAAGCATCATTGTCATCGGCAACACCAACCGGAGACACGCCTACCGCAGCTAACGCATCGACAAATGAGAACTCCAACACCACAACGCGTTGCGGGGTAGTCGCTATCTCAAACTGACCTTGCTCATCTTGAATGATCCTCGTTTTTGCTGAACTGGAGAATGAGAACAAGCTTAAAGCCAACAAAGCTAAGGTTATCGCTATCCTGCTGAATAAAAAATGCCTTTTGAATGACAGCAGTCCGTTCGGCAGCAGCCATTGGTTCGAAAATAAAAGTCGAGAGCTGTTTTCCATATTTACTTTTCCTTAAACACTAGAACCGTGAAAGTCGCCAATAATATTGGCGACTTATATTCGTTATTATTTTTAATCAATTACCGATTAGAACTGATAGTTCAGATCCAAAGTGTATGAACGCCCTGGCGCTGGATAGCGGCCAACCGGACTGGTATCAATACCGCGGAAGTAGTAGTCCTCAGCAAACAAATTGTTCACTGCAACATTCATACGTAACTTACTGTTTTCATCCTTATACAAGTCTGAGCCTAGGTTTAAGTTCCATACCATGTAAGCAGGTACTTTGCCTTTCGCACCCGTTGCATCTTCAACACTGGTATTGGCATTGTCAGAATAAGACTCACTGAAATAGTAACCAGATAAGGTCGTATCTACCCTGCTAAACGCATAAGTCGCATCCCAGCTAAGTTGATGCTCCGATGTGTAAGGAAGTTGCTTACCTTTGTTTGCACCTTCTGCTTCTATCGTCGCATCCAAATAGTTATAACCCGCGCCTAAACTCAGAGCTTGCATAACCTGCGGAACATAACGACCTGAGAGCTCAATACCTTGATGAAGCGTTTTACCAATATTATCAAAGGTCTGTGTTCCGCTTTGCCATTGGAGTTGGTCTTCAAAGTCAATGCGGTAGAGCGCGACATTAAAGCTAGTTGAGTCTTGATTGTAACGAGCACCCAACTCGTAGTTCCATGCTAGCTCACTGCCCTCTTCACCCTTGCCTCGGATGTAAGCGATTTGTGGTGCGCGCAAAGATTTCTGCGCATTGGTGTACCCAACCCATTGCTCAGTTAAATGGTATGCCACGGTTAAGCCCGGCAACCACTCGGTCACTTTGTTGTCTGTACTCTGTACTTTACCTAAATCATTAAAGGTCATATCAATCGATTCGTAACGAATACCCGGAGTAACCTTTAGCACGTCGTTAAACAGGCCAACTTCATTGCTGATGTAACCTGCGAAAGCATCGGTATTCAAGTTCCAATCACGTGGCACTTTTGTTACTCCGCCAGCAATTGGCGTTTGCGTTAGCTTGTAATCGATATCTTCATTTACATAGCGAGCACCTACAATCAAGTTTTGCGTCACCGTATTACCGTCAAAGTACATCGCTAACTTAGGTTCCACACCATAAACAGCGAATTCACGTGGTGAGGTGCGAATATCTGTTGATGGTAATGCTGGATCCGCCCAGTGACCGCCTGCGCTATTAAAGCCCCATTGGAAGAAACGCTCAGAGTGGTGACCGAATGTCAGAACCTCTAACTCTGCGCCATCTGCAATATTCAAATCATGCAAATACTTCAGGCTCCAACGTGTTGATGTGCCTTTGTATTCGTCATATGGTCGCTTCGATTGAGTACGATCTTTCTGGTAATCTTTTGGCGATAAAGCGCCCGGCATTTGGGTGTCGGCATCGTAACGCTGAACGAATGCTTGTAGCTCCTGGGTATCGCTGAGTAACCATTGCAACTTCGCTTGGAAGTTTTTTACATCTGTATCTGAATGATCGCGGAAACTTTCACCTTTTAGGAAGTTACCTTCCACTTGAAGTGCCAGCGTATCGGTTAACCAACCACCCGTGCGTAGGTAAAAGTCATTAAGCGGTGTATTACCATCTTCAAATACCGTAAAGCGATTACTGATTTCCGTTTGCCATTGGTGTGGAATAGGCTTAGTCACCAAGTTGATCACACCACCCACGTTGTTTGGCCCATACTGCACAGCCGCACCACCACGTACGATATCAATTCGGTCAAGCATAGATAGCGTTGCTGGGAAAATAGATTGTCCGGTATGACCATAAGGCGCAAGAGTCAGTGGTACACCATCCATTAGAAATTGAGCATGACCACTGCGGCTCGCTTTCAAGCCGCGCACCGAGATGTTAGGCAATACACCCGTGCCCGTTTCGTCTTGAACCTTAATGCCCGGTACACTTTGAAATGCTGAATCAATAGAGAGTGCGCCAGTCTTTTTAATTTGTTCGTTAGTTAGAACGGTACGCGCTCCCGGATACTCTTTCACATCTTCTAATTCTGAATTACCGATCAAGCTGCCCGTCACGACAACCGTTTCCATGGTCGTCGTTTGCGGATCAGACGCAGCGAATGCACTCATGGAAGTCACTGAAGCGATGGCTGTTGCAAGTACGGTCAAGCGCAGTTTATGTTGCGCGTGGGGTTTACCATCCAAATTCTGGTAAGGCATGAAAATCTCCTAAGTAGGCAAATTAGGGTCAAAGGCTGTGCTTTTAAGTTATACCAACGCTTTGACCCATGGGGCTAAACGACCTCAAAATGAGGCCAACTGCTCACTCACTCGTAGCGAACAAATCAATAGTTTTTTCAGTTGAAATAGCTTTTAGTCACGTACTAGCTCTTAGAAAC
>NZ_JBFRLX010000103.1:0-5349 GCF_041470165.1 Vibrio sp. 10N.286.46.A8 | reverse complement strand
CGCAACTCGATATATTAATTATATAATAATACTAATCAAACAAATGCGAGTATGGTTATGCCTCAATCTCTTTTGCCAAATATTCTTCAATTTATCGGTCAGATAGATCCTTTCGATAAGATCCCTAAACAAGCACTTCGTGAACTTGCCTCCAATGTTCAGATCACTTATCTCGGCAAGGGGGATGTGGTTGATCTATGTGAGTCGGGTAAAGAAAAGTCGCTCTACATCATCCGAACCGGTTCTATGGAGCAAAGAAAGTCAGACGGTGTACTTCGTGCTCGTTTAGGCAGTGAAGACTTGTTCGGCTTTACGTTCTTAGATTCTGAAGTTAATGACGAGAAAGGCTATAGAGCGATCGCAATCGAAAATAGCTTACTTTATGTGATTCCACATTCGGCGCTTCAAGCGTTGTTCAAGGCATTCCCAAGCTGCGCAGAACACTTTGCATCACAGGCGCAGGTTCGGTTGAAGTCGGCACTTGATGTTGTGTGGTCAAATAAAGAAAAAGGCTTGTTCATTCGTAAGGTTGAAGAAGTGGCAAGCGGGCAGGTGGCTATCGTTAAGTCTGAACAAACTATTCAGTCGGTCGCGGTTGAAATGCTTCATCAACGCTCACCATGTGCCGTGATCTATGAGGGTGAAACCATTGTTGGTTTGATTACCGACCGTGACATGACTAAGCGAGTGATCGCCCACGGTGTCAGCACTGATAGCCTGATCTCCGAGGTGATGACGCATTCTCCACTGACGGTAAAACCGGATGATCTGGTGCTGCATGCTGCGTCTATCATGATGCAATTCAACATCCGTAACTTGCCCGTTGTGAAAAAGAATAAGGTCGTTGGTCTTCTCACTACGTCTCACTTAGTTCAAAACCACCGTGTCCAAGCGATCTTCTTAATCGAGAAAATCAAATACGCGGGCAGTGTGAAAACCATGTCTTCGTTTACCCCAGAGCGACAAGCTATTTTTGAAGCGCTCGTGGAAGGCAAGGTTGCACCGGAAACCGTAGGTAAGGTCATGACCATGATTATGGACGCCTACACACGCCGATTGATTCAGATAGCGATTGATAAGTTAGGCCCACCACCTTGTGATTTTTCTTGGATTGTTGCGGGCTCGCACGCTCGTAATGAAGTTCATATGCTGTCGGATCAAGATAGTGCGATTGTACTGGCTGACGATGCAACCGACAGTGACCGAATTTACTTCAAACATTTAGCGATGATGGTGACTAACGGATTAGCGAGTTGTGATTATCCATTGTGTCCGGGTAAATTCATGGCTGCGACACCAAAATGGTGTCAGCCACTCAGCGTTTGGAAGCACTACTACAAGAAGTGGGTGGCTAACCCTGAGTACGAACGCTTACTCAACATCAGTGTGTTCCTAGAAATTCGAACCATCTATGGCAACAGTGAGTTCGAAGGCATTCTTCGTGATGAGTTGCATTCTAACATTCGCAGTAACCGTGAGTTTTTAAGCACACTAGTGAAAGATGCGGTAAACATCAACCCGCCATTGGGTATTTTCAATAGTTTGGTTCTAGAGAAATCGGGTGAGAACAAGAAAACACTCAATGTGAAGAAGTACGCCATTAACTTGATTATTGATCTTGCGCGTATTTACGGATTAGCGGTGGAATGTGATTTGTCAGCAACCGATGAACGTTTCGCAGCTGCCAATGAAAAAGGCATGCTGAGCGACGACGCATTCAAGAACATTCTGGGCTCTTACCAGTTCATTCTCTCTTTCCGATTTGGTCATCAACTTGAAGCGCTGAAGAACGGGGATGTGCCTGACAACAACATCAACCCAGATAGCTTTGGTAGCTTTGAGCGTAAACACTTGAAAGATGCCTTTAGGATCATTGCTGACCTTCAAGAAGCCGCGAAAATCCGTTTCGGAGCACGCTAATGAAATCGTTTTTAAATTACTTTCATCCTCTTGAGAAAATTAAGCGCACACGAAAGCAATATTTGAATACGGTTAAGCTGCCAGAGGCGTTACATGCTCTTGTGGATCAACCTTCCCCAGAGATGACGGACTTGGCCAAAGATAGCGAATATATCGTTTTAGATCTTGAAACTACAGGCTTAGACAGCGAGCAAGACCTTATTCTATCTATGGGTTGGGTCGATGTGGTCAAGGGGCGAATAGACTTAGCGTCCGCCAAGCATATTTATCTGGATAACGATTCGCAGATCAATGCTGAAACTGCAGTTATCAACCACATCACACCACAAATGCTGGAAGAGGGCGCTTCAATTCATGATGCTATGCTGACGTTTTTCGAAGCCGCAAAAGGTAAGATCATCGTCGCGCACGCTTGTGTGGTCGAAGAGAAGTTCATTAGCCAATACCTTCTTCGATGCTACGGTTTAAGAGCGATTCCTCTGCTTTGGCTTGATACCTTGTGTATTGAGAAAAGCATGGAGAAAGCGATCAGCAATCATGAAGAAGTCGATTTAACCTTGGCAGGGACTCGCGAAAGGTACGGGCTTCCTGAGTACAACAGCCACAATGCATTAGCCGATGCCGTTTCGACAGCGGAATTGTTTTTGGCTCAGCAGAAGCGAGTCGTGCCTAATGATGAAGTGACACTTTCCTTTTTATATCGGATCAGCCGTTAGGGTTGTATCTTCCTGTAAGCGAATCATTGTTGAATGACCTGATTTGAAAGAAGAAAAGCCAGCGATTAAGCTGGCTTTTGTTTAGGTCTTAGAAAATTAGGACAGTAATTATCTTAGATTATTTATATAGCTATCGATTAGAAGCTGTAAGTTAGACCAACACGGCTACGCAGTTCACGAGTCGCTTTAGTCGATGAAGTACTCACATCACCAAACTCTACATATGGTGCCCATTGACCCATAATGTGGCGAATACTTGCATTTAACTCGTAGTTTGTATCATCGTTGTCGTAGATGTTGTAATCATCTGCTTTGTAGTAGTTACCTTCAAAACCGAAACGCCAGTTCTCCATTGAGTAGTTGATGTTTGCTGTTAAGCGATGGCGACGTTGGTTTTCATCGTTTTGATAAGTTAAGTAGCCGTTATCTAAGATTGGCTTGCCGTCTGAGTCAGTTGCAATTGATTTTGTGTTCTGTCTCATATCGTAACGGTAACGTGCACTTAGGCTTAAACCGTCAATGCTGTCGACACTGTATGTCGCGCGAACTTGAGGTTTGTATGTGACACCAGACTCGCGACCTTCTATTGGCATGCCGTAAGTCATCGTCCAGTTATCGTTAAGCACATGGCGATAATTAAGACCAAGTTCCCAACCATTATTCTTCAAATCTTCCATAAACTCGCCGTCTTCTCCCTTGAATTTCGCTTCGATATCTACAAGGAAGTTGCCAATGCTATCGCCCAGTTTTACACGAGTAGCGTGTTGATCTGTATGACTCTTGTATTCGTGTCTCATATCGAAAGACGCCGCAGATACAGAGCCAGCAGCGAGTACAGATGCCACAGCAATCACGATTTTAGTTTTATTCATGGTATTAATTCCATATTTATAGGTTGAGTATTGGCCTCAAGTTAGAGCCAAATAGGGTAATTCGTTTGATTAATGCAACAGTCTTTTTGAATCTGTTGAATTCGCCGAGTCCCGTTTGCATTAAAATAATACAAATATGCTATAGATAATGTGAAGGTCGATCTGTGAATTAGATCTTGTTGTTATCATAAATCTCATTTACACAGATCGTTACAAATTGATAGGATTAAGTAATCCATTGTTTTAAAAGAATAAATATTAATTTATTTGTTAGGGCTTCTTTCTGTAATGTGCGCTATAGCAAAAATAGTAATGTTTCACTGTAGATTTTATTTGTAATACATTATTATTCTTTGGCGTTCGGGTGGTGGGTGAATAAGATCACTATGATGGCTGAGCGACAAAGCTGATCTTGAATTTGAGATTGGTATGAGGGCAGGTTGTCTAATGCTGTCGGATGAACCATCGACGATGTGAATTTTTGAATGAATTGAAACATGTGGGCTTTATCTGTTTTGGGGACAGTAAGCTAGAGGTGGAGAAGGCTGTCAGTCTTCAGTCTATGTTAAAAAAAATGATTAAGGTGTTTTAGGTGACACCTTAATTATTGCTCCCAACTATTCTAATTATAACTTCTGCTTTCGTTTAGAAAGGTAGGACATGGTAGTGAAGATCTGCCCTTGCGCTCATGTTGATACAGGCAACATGAGCGTTTTTTTGTCTGAAATTTGAGTTGAGGGTTATCTGGGGCATCTATCAAGACGATTAACGATTAAGCTTTTCGGTTGCTCACCGCACGTTCAAGTGAATCCGTTTGACCCACTACTGCAGTTGCACTTTTCAATGTATCAGGTACGAAGAGGTGGGGTTGATAGGTCGGTGAGGTTGATAGATAAGATCAACGTTATTCACGCTGAGATTACCTCTGAAAAGTAGCCTCATGACAATGCAGTCCGTTCTAGTAATATGCGCTCAGGAAGAGCAGTGCTATGGGCCAATTATACAGGATTTAGGACAGTCTCAGTAAACTAGCCCTTAGCACAAACTTAAACAGGACTAGCTTTCTGTCAGCATCCAAACTTGTTTAGACGTGATTTTGTGGTCTTTAAAGGTCAGTTCTTCAACCTTGTCACCGTTAGTATTCCAGCGAGTGAGTTTCCCGTTTGCTACTTCGCCTTCATCAAATTTCGCTTGGCTAGCCTTATTGCCATTAGGGTAGTAGTTCGTTACTAATCCATTTGTTTTCCCGTGACTGAATTCGGCTGTTAGGCTTTGTTCGCCATTCGGATACCAACGAGAGCCAGCACCCGACAGCTCATTGTCTTTATAGCTGAGCTCAGCTTTTTTCTGACCGTTGGGATACCAGGTTTCAGCCTTGCCTTGCAGTTTACCTTTAACGTAATTCACTTTAGAAGCGACTTGGCCATTCTGATACCAATTTGTTTCTAACCCAAGTTCTAGACCATCGGAAAATTGGGCTTTGGTCGCGATTTGGCCGTTATCGAACTTCTCTTCAAATTGGCCAGTAAATGGCTTTGAATGGTTGACTTGGTAAGCCACGCCTTTTCGCATCTGCAAATAGTCAACAACAACATCATCATTGCTGGTGGCTGCATAGCTCATAGAAGACATCGTACTAAGAGCAATTAAGATTGGGACGTATTTCTTCATAATGACACCTTTTTAATGGACGGGGAAAGTGTAATCGGTGTGTTAAAAGCATTTCACTTCCGTGAAAGACTGTCAGCTTATATTAGTGGTTTTCAAGTTTTCATTATTGAGGTGCCAAGTTGCGGAACTTCGGAACGGTTCGGTTTTTTATTTAGTTGTAGCTTCTAGTA
>NZ_JBFRLX010000102.1:0-25163 GCF_041470165.1 Vibrio sp. 10N.286.46.A8 | reverse complement strand
AGAATAACCACACCCTTACGTCCAAGATACTCACCTGGAGCAATCGGTTGTGTATTCACTTGATTAGGTAAAAACGTTTGGCTGTAACAACCTGTTCCCGATTTCCACCCAGAGATACTGGATGTGTACTGTGCATACATTTCAGCGCTACTTGTTGAATACAAAGGCTCAGGAAATGGACAGTTGATATGAATCGCACCGCCAACACTTTGTTGGTTCGCAAGTACGCTATCAACCGATGTCAGAAGCCAATTCAAAGAAGTCTGTGTTGTTGGGCTGGGCAGATTTAAAGAGCTTTCAACATGAGACGAAAAGATACCCTGTTGCTGAATTGCTTGATTCGCCCCACAACCAACCAAGTCTATTGGTCGATCAGACGTCAGCAAGATCAGCTTCTCTCGTGTCAAACCCGATTCAGCCGTCGCAGGAAGAAGGTTCGCAACGGCTGTACCAGAGGTAACAATCACGGCAACTGGCTTATCACTCGCTTTAGCTAAACCTAGAGCAAAAAAACCGAGACCACGCTCGTCAAAGTGCGTGTGTAAAGTTAACTTTGGATTGGCTTCGGCTTCGAGTGTCAATGGTGTTGAGCGAGAACCCGGTGCAACACAAACATGTTCAATACCGCTGCGTGCAAGCTCCTCCAGTAACGTCTTACACCAAACTCTATTTAATACGGCTTGGTCATGATTCATGATGCGACACCCAGTAATGGATGGTCTGAAATTAGGCTAAGTAAAGTTGACATCTTCTTATTCAATTCTTGCCACTCATATTCGGCTACAGATCCCGGCACGATCCCCGCACCCGCAAACAGTTGTACCTGATCGTTTACAATCAAGGCACTTCGAATCGCTACACAAAATTCCGCTCTCTGATGGCTGATATAACCCACAGAACCGGCATACCACCCTCGAGCAAACGGTTCGTGTTCAAGAATGAAATCCATCGCCTCTTTACGCGGTAAACCAGCCACCGCAGCAGTCGGCTGTAATGCAGCAAGCAACTGTACACCGTTAACGCCATTGTTAAGCTGGGCGTGGATATTACGCTTAAGATGCTGCACCTTACGCAAGCGCACAAGACGCGTATCCTTTTCAACATGAACCGTTTGAGAATGAGGAGTGAGGCGCTCAATGATGTCGTCAACCACATACTGGTTCTCATTGAGGTTTTTAGTGTCTTGTGAAAGCCAGTTTGCTAGTTCCATATCCTCGGTCGAGTTTTCTCCTCGGCCAATGGTTCCTGCAAGCGCTTCCGTATCAAGCTCACTACCATATCGGCTATATAAGCGCTCAGGCGTCGAACCAATGAAACTGTGTTTAGAGTCCAGTACCAACATAAAGTGGAAACTGTGATGATTTTGCAAATAGCTGGCTTTAAGCAACTGAGCCGCGCAGATTGGCGCATCCAATTGCAATGTGGTTTTACGCGCTAAAACGACTTTCTTGTACTCTTCGTCGCTAATGCCTTTCAGCACTTTATCGACAAGGTTGCCCCACAGCTCTCGTTCTGGAACGTGGTTAATCTGCTCAATGTGCGCTGACAAAGGGGCCAATATCGCCGCTTCGACAGAAAGCTTATTTAGAGCATTAATAGAAGCAACGCGATCAGGAGATAAGTTGACGGCTAACGACCAAGTCTTGTCAAAGCGGATCAGTTCAACCTGAGGAAGGAAGAAAAACGATTCCATGCAACGACGGTTTTTTGCGGTGTGCCCGTCAAACGAGCGCCCACCCCAGATTCGTTGGTCTTCACCAAGAATTGCGTACGCGGGAGCGGGATCAGAAAAAGTATGTAATTGCCCGAGCGCAACGACCTCTTCACGAGTATCACGTGACTGCCAATAAAACTTAGGAAAGAGTGGTTGAGCATGAAGCCATTCAATAAATGCAAACGATGGTTTTTGCGTTAGAACTTCAACACAACGCACTTCGCTTGCTTGGGCATTTTGTACTCGCTCAATCAAAGCGGAGACAGTTTGCTGGAAATGTGACAAATCGACCTCGTTCACATCTAAATTATTATTATATTAGTTTGATACTTTATGGGCAGCACCAACTTAGATCAAGAATGTACGATATCTTTCGAACATTCGTGTGATTTTAAGCGATCCCGCCTCTTTATTCATCTTAGCCAACAACAAACAAGCGATTAATTAAAATTTAGAAAAGAGTGACAACAAAAAGACCAAACGTGACACTGAAATACGACATTCATCAGATTTTTATTCTATCAAACCCCGTTTTGCGGTACTTTAATAAAGTATTTAAATTAATTTCAGGAAATCGGCAATGCAAAATATCGGGATGTCGTCAAAACTCAACAGCGTATGCTACGAAATCAGGGGGCCTGTACTCAAACATGCTAAGCGCATGGAAGAAGAAGGGCATAAAATACTGAAGCTTAATATCGGTAACCCCGCCCCATTTGGTTTTGACGCCCCTGATGAAATCCTTGTTGATGTAATCCGTAACCTACCGACATCTCAAGGTTACTGTGACTCAAAAGGCATCTATTCAGCCCGCAAAGCGGTTGTTCAGCACTACCAGAAAAAAGGCCTCCGTAACCTTGATGTAGAAGATGTTTACATTGGTAACGGCGCATCAGAGCTTATCGTTATGTCTATGCAGGCGCTACTGGATAATGGTGATGAAATCTTAGTTCCCGCTCCGGACTACCCACTATGGACAGCGTCTGTTGCGCTTTCTGGCGGCACGCCGGTTCACTACATGTGTGATGAAGATGCTGATTGGTATCCAGATCTAGACGACATGCGAGCGAAGATCTCACCAAAGACTCGCGGCATCGTTCTTATCAATCCGAACAACCCAACGGGCGCGGTATACAGCCGTGATTTCCTATTACAAGTTGTTGAGATTGCTCGTGAGCACGGTTTGATCATCTTCGCTGATGAAATCTACGACAAAGTACTTTACGACGGTGCGGTACACACTTCAGTTGCAACGCTTGCCGAAGACGTACTCATGGTGACATTCAACGGTCTGTCTAAGGCTTACCGTGTATGTGGGTTCCGTGGTGGTTGGATGTTCTTAACGGGTCCGAAACACATCGCGAAAGGCTATGTCGAAGGGCTAGAAATGCTCGCCTCGATGCGTTTGTGTGCCAACGTGCCAATGCAACACGCGATCCAAACCGCGCTCGGCGGCTACCAGAGTATTAATGAACTGATTCTGCCAGGCGGCCGACTACTTGAGCAACGCGACCGCGCATGGGAGCTAATCAACAAGATCCCTGGCGTTTCTTGTGTGAAACCAAAAGGCGCGATGTACCTGTTCCCTAAGATCGACACCAAGATGTACAACATCAAAGACGATCAGAAGTTTGTGCTCGACTTCCTTAAGCAAGAGAAGGTGCTATTGGTTCAAGGTACGGGCTTCAACTGGCCGAAACCGGATCACTTCCGCATCGTGACTCTGCCGCACATCGAAGATCTAGAAATCGCGATTGGTCGCCTAGAGCGCTTCTTACAGACCTACAGCCAAGACGACCTCATCGAAGGTTAAATAGCACAGAGAAAGATGGCTACAATTTGCTGTTTTAAAAGACTTTAACTTGTATTCATTCACTTCTATGCTTAAAAGGCTCCTATTTAGGAGCCTTTTTTGTATCCGCTGTCTCGTGTCCCTGTGCAAACACAAGATACGAGTGGAGCATTGCTTATACCAATCACAGTAAGTAAGTGTTCAGAAATAGCGCAGGGAAAAAACTTGAGAACAAGGCAGAATTTTTTGGTAAGTAGTTATTCTACAATCAAAAATTCTAACAAAGTTATCGAGTTTTTTAACAAGCTACGATGACCAGTTATTTACTACGATTGGTACTAAAAGGACTCTTATGAAACAAAGCCATTTCTTTGCCCATCTTGCCCGTATGAAGCTGATTCAACGCTGGCCCCTGATGCGTTCAGTCTCAAGCGAGAATATTTCAGAACATAGCCTACAGGTGGCTTTCGTCGCCCACGCCTTGGCATTAATTAAAAATAAGAAGTTTGATGGTCAGCTCAACCCCGAGCACATTGCTCTGCTTGGCATGTACCACGATACCAGTGAAGTGCTAACAGGTGATTTGCCGACGCCAGTTAAATACTACAACCCAGACATCGCACAAGAGTATAAGAAGATAGAAGCGGCAGCAGAGCAAAGACTGCTTTCAATGCTGCCAGAAGAGTTCCGAGACGACTTCTCCCCGTTTTTGATATCTGGAACAGCAAACAAAGAAGAGCAAAGCATCGTTAAGCAAGCCGACACTATCTGCGCTTACCTCAAGTGTTTGGAGGAACTCAGTGCGGGCAACCATGAGTACGAACAAGCGAAACGCCGACTAGAAGAGACTCTCGAACAGCGTAAAAGCCCGGAAATGGACTACTTTCTCACCACATTTGCGCCGAGCTTTGAATTATCACTAGACGAGATAAGCTAGCTGGGTATAAGTTGAGTGTAATTAGCTAAATAAATCAATTTGATAGGTGCTATTTTGAATTCTCCACTCGAACCACCCTTTGAACTCGAACAAGAATGGCAACATCGAAATGACGATGAACATAAAATAAGGCGTGATGACCACCGTAGCCCGTATCAACGCGATCGTGCGCGGGTGCTTCACTCTGCCGCTTTTCGCCGCCTCCAAGCAAAAACCCAAGTTCATGGCACCACGGTAAACGATTTCCACCGAACTCGCCTGACTCATTCGCTAGAAGCCGCTCAGCTAGGTACCGGTATCGTTGCCCAGCTGAAAAAAAAGCAGCCCGAGTTTCGAGATTTGTTGCCTTCAGACAGTTTGATTGATTCATTGTGTCTTGCTCACGACATTGGCCACCCACCCTATGGGCACGGTGGCGAAGTCGCGTTGAACTATATGATGCGCGATCATGGTGGCTTTGAAGGCAATGCCCAAACGTTCCGAATAGTGACTCAATTAGAACCCTACACTGAACATCACGGGATGAACCTATCTCGACGCACTTTGTTAGGTTTGATTAAGTACCCTTCTCTGCTTAGTGAGGTTCAAGCTAAATTACAGTCTGAGCCTGTTAAGCATCAACGACAGCTCCGAGCCAAAGATTGGATGCCAGCAAAAGGCATCTACGATCATGATGAAGAACTTTTTAACTGGGTACTGGAGCCGCTTTCAAGCAGCGACCAACAGCTTCTAAAACAGAAAAGAAAAACGCATACAGAGCCACTTGAGCACAATAAGACCAAATATAAGTCACTTGATTGTTCAATCATGGAGCTGGCTGATGACATCGCGTATGGCGTGCACGATTTAGAAGATGCGATTGTGCTTGGCTCTGTCACCAAATCTCAATGGGTCAAGTCGGCTTACCCTCAACTTAAAGAGATGGCCGACCCTTGGGTTTGTGAACACCTAGATTCAATCACAGAGATGCTTTTCTCTGGTGAGCAGTATCGTCGAAAGGATGCGATTGGTGGGATAGTCAACGCACTGTTGACCAGTATTTCGATTGAACGAGTAGATGCTAGATTTGAGAATGTACTGCTTGCTTACAATGCGGTGCTTGAACCGAGCATGGACGCCACACTCGACAAACTGAAACATTTTGTCAGCGAGTACGTGATTCAAGTGCCACAGGTTCAAGTGATAGAATATAAAGGTCAGCAGATTATCATGGATATGTTTGAAGCATTCAGCGCAGATCCTGAACGCTTGCTGCCACTACCTATCAAGAAGCAATGGCTACAACATCAAGATGAGTCTCGAAAAATGCGCGTGATTGCGGATTACATTTCATCAATGACCGATGATCTTGCGCAGAAAATGCATCAGCAACTGTTCTCAGCTCATACCGAGTTTTAATTCCTGGCTCACTTTACTGAAACAGCTTAATCTAAGTAGTTTTTCTCAAACACGCCCGGTGGCATTTGATTGATTTGAAACTGAATCATTCGGTCAAATGCCGTTAGCAGAGAACTAAAGTCTCGATCATTTTCTAACAAGCTCAACAGATGATAACCCGCCTCTACTGTCGAAAGGCTGTTTTCACTTGGCGCTTTGCGAATTCGGTAATTACCCTTGAGATCTTTCGGCAAGTGAACCGTATTCAGCGCATGCAAGTTACTCGATACTTGCCACATCTTGAACGCCTTCTTCCAGGTGCCATCCAATAAAATCACACGCAGCTTCTTATCAGGACATGTCGCCGACTCAACTGAAACAGAGTTTTCGCTTGGGTATAAAATCACATGTTGGTACTGTTCATCGGCCAGCAACATGTTCAGTTGCTCGTTATTAGAAAAGTCTTCACCGACAAACGTCACACTGTTATTTAGAGATAACGAGAGGATACGCGCAGTTCCCATCGGGCGATGCTCTTCTGATGGGTGCTGAAGAATGATAAGCTCAACGTTCGATTCTAGTGGCGTAACCCACTGACATATACAAGCTTTCAAAGCCTTGCTGCATTGGCGGCAATAACGAGACATGGATTTAATGTGTACCCTGTTTTAATTTTCACTTCACTTTTATGCGTCTTATTCCAATTTGAGCCAATACAAGCTTGGGTCGTATGGGATAGCAATGCGATTGCCGAGGGGCAATGGTGGCGGATCCTAACAGGAAACTTTTCACATACCAACTACTCGCACCTTCTGATGAATCTAGCAGGCTTATGGATCATCAGCTATCTGTTTCAACCGAGTAAAAAACAGCTTGTTCTTGCTCTGCTTGTGATTAGTTTAGTGACTGGAATCGCTCTGTTGTTTTCGAGTATTCAGATCTATGTTGGCCTATCTGGCACTTTGCATGGGTTGTTTGGCTTATTCGCGCTCAGTGAGGCTTTAAACGGTAGGAGATCAAGTTGGCTGTTAGTATTGGGATTAATCGCTAAAATCGCTTGGGAGCAGCTTATTGGCCCTTCTAGCACGACTGGTGAACTGATTAATGCTCGTGTCGCGATTGAAGCCCACCTAGCAGGTGCACTGGCCGGAGGCTTCATATCTATCGCTTCATTTCTAACAAGTAGACAAACGGATTAAAGTTGAATTCTTTCGCGGTTCTTTTTAACCGTGGCTTCACCTATCCCTTTCACACTCACCAAATCATCAGCAGTCGTAAACACTCCGTTTTGATCTCTGTAATCGACGATCTCTTGAGCTTTCTTATCCCCAACACCAACCAATAGCGCTGACAGCTCTTCAGCTGTCGCTGTATTGATGTTTACCGTAATTTCAATGCCATCGTAAAGCTCAGCTTTAGTGGGGCTATTAGAAAGCGCCGGGGAGCTCAGGGTCATAAGAAATGAGAGAAGTAATGTTGAATATATCGTGCGCATAAACCGTTCCTTTGAACAAAAAACGTAACTTATGCATTTGCCGCTGCACATAAAACAAACGCCAGATAAAAATAAAGCGGGTCACCGAAATGACCCGCTTTGTTATACATCTAATTTTCATCAACTTGTTAGCTGGCTCGCAAACCGAGTTGCTGCACTACTTTCAAGTTGTATTCTCAAGTTGCATTACTCGGCAGAAGACTACCGAGTAAATTCAAAGCTTATTGAGCTTGACCAACGATGTAGTATTCAACGTCTGCATTTTTACGCAGTACGTTTAGTACATTAGTAAGGTCTTGTTGATTACCAACGCGCTCTAACTGTGCACCAAGTTGTGTGCTGTAAGCAGGGTTGATTTCAGCCGTTACTTTAGAAAGCTCAACAACAACGATGTTACCGTCTTGATCTTTAGATTGACCGAACACAGGTTGGCCGGCTTCTGGTTTCACTAGAGCGAATACAGATGCAGCTAATGGAGAATTACGGTCAATGGTTTCAAGTTCAGTAAACTCAAGGCTGTTATCCGCCAGTACCGCTTCATTACCTTGCTTAAGTTCGTTTACTAGAGAAACACCTAGCTCTACCGCTTGTTGCTCTGCTTTTACAGCAGACAATGCAGCTACAACTTGATCTTTCACTTCTGCTAAAGGAAGAACTGTTTCGTCGCGAGTCTCTTCTACACGTACAACAATAACGTGCTCAGGAGCCACTTCGATAACTTCAGAGTTCAAACCGTCTTCTTTCACTTCAGGGCTCAAGATAGCTTGCATTACTGCAGGCGTCATCAGAACTTCTGGAGCGTCAGCTTGAGAGATGAAATCAGTCGTCGTGATCTTCGCGTTGATAGCTTCAGCAGAGTCGTCTAGAGAATCTGGGAATTCAAACGCTACTTTTTCAAGTTCAGTTTGTTGCTCGTAGAACTGATCAACTGCGTGTTGGTCTAGAAGCTCTTGCTTAATATCAGTAGCAACTTCAGTGTAAGGCTGAGCTTGAGATGCTTTTACTTCGTCTAGCTTGATGATGTGGTAGCCAAAATCAGATTTAACTAAGCCAGTCGTATCGCCAATATTCTCAAGAGCGAAAGCCGCCTCTTCGAATGCTGGGTCCATAACATCGCGTTCAATCCAACCTAGGTCACCGCCAACATCTGCACTACCGAAGTCGTCAGATTTCTCTTCCGCTAGCGTAGCAAAATCAGCGCCTGCATTTAGCTCGTCTAGGATTGACTGAGCTTTCGCTTCGTCATCGCCTTGAACTAGAATGTGGCTAACTTTACGTTGCTCTTCAGTTGAGTATTTGTCTAGGTGCTCTTGGTAGTATTTCTGTGCTTCTTCATCGCTTACTTCAAGCTGAGACTTAAGTGCTTCAGCTGAAAGCTCGATGTAAGACACCTTAGCTTGCTCTGGACGAGTGTAAGCTTGAGGGTTCTCAGAATAGTACTGTTCGATTTGCTCGTCAGTTAGTTCGATGCCTTTCGCTAGATCAGCAACAGACAAGGTCACTGTACGAATGTCACGAGTTTGAGCAATAAGCTTGCTCTGAATATCAATTTCGCCTTGAAGAACAAATTCACTGCCTTGAAGCGCAGTGACAAGCTGGTTACGCATTAGGTCACGACGCATGTATTCTGCGAAGCTTTCTGCGCTGAAACCTGCACGACGTAATGCTGATTGGTAAACTTCTTGGTCGAATTGACCAGCCGTTTGGAACTGAGGCATTTCTAGAATCATGGTACGGATTTGAGAATCACTGATTCGTAGGCCTAGAGATTCTGCTTGCTGCTCAAGTAGAACATCGTTGATCATGCGATCAAGTACTGACTTACGGAAAGACTCCACGTATGCAGGGTCTGCAAGCATTTGAGCGAAGTAATCGCCAAGTTGAGATTGCATGCGATTACGTTCGTTTTGGTAAGCTTGTTCGAACTCACCACGAGCAATTTCTGTGTTGCCAACTTTAGCTGCTGCGTTGTTACCGCCACCGGTGATGTAGCTGCCTACACCTGCGAATACGAATGACAGGATAATCAACCCAAGGATAATTTTTACCGCGATGCTATTCACGCCTTCGCGTAATCGATCCATCATAATTTAAGTGCTCTCCGGATATGAAGCATTGGCTTCAAAATAAAAATCTATTCACGCGATATTATCAGAAAAAGAAATGCGCATCAGTAGGATGCGCATAATTTAAATAAGTTCAATGTGCTTTGCACATATACTGTTTGAAAATGAAACATCATTGTTCAAACAGTAAACGCATATTACTGCCTTCTCCTCACAAAAACTTGAGGTTTCAGCAACAAAAATTAGTTACATGCGTCTTTAAGTGCTTTACCCGCTTTGAAGCCAGGTACTTTAGCTTCTGCGATTTGGATCTCTTCACCAGTTTTTGGGTTACGACCTGTACGAGCAGCACGAGTACGAACACTGAAAGTACCAAAGCCAACAAGTGCAACTTGGTCGCCTGATTGTAGCGTTGTGCCAACTGCTTCGATGAAAGCGTCTAGAGCGCGACCAGCTGAAGCTTTAGAGATGTCTGCGTTTTCTGCGATTGATTCTACTAGTTGTGTTTTATTCACTGTTTTTCCCCTATGTGTCATCTGTGACTACTTCTCGATGACTGTACGTTCCATTTTGGTTTTAATTTAGCCGCAAGCCTTATTACAAAAGGGCTGCCGCTTTAGTCGAATAACTTAGCGTCCAAAAAAAACGCTGACAAGCCTTTTCGGGTCTATCAGCGTAATTCTTTACTTATTTTTGCTATGCATCACTATTTTTTCACGTCGAACTCGACCCCTGACGGATCTCGTTCTAGTGCGACTTTCAGTACTTCATCAATCCATTGAACCGGAATTACCTTCAAGTCAGCGATTACGTTGTCTGGAATCTCTTCCAAATCACGCTCATTGTCTTTAGGAATCAGTACCGTTTTAATGCCACCGCGGTGCGCTGCAAGCAGCTTTTCTTTCAAGCCACCGATAGGTAAAACTTCACCTCGAAGGGTAATTTCACCTGTCATACCAACCTCTGCTTTTACAGGGTTACCCGTTAAGCTAGAGACCAATGCAGTACACATTGCGATACCCGCACTCGGGCCATCTTTTGGCGTTGCACCTTCCGGTACGTGAACATGAATGTCACGTTTCTCGTAGAAATCGGTGTTAATACCCAAATTTTCCGCACGAGAGCGAACCACTGTCATTGCCGCTTGAATCGACTCTTTCATCACATCGCCTAGTGAACCGGTTTGCGTTAGCTTACCTTTACCTGGCATTGATTCAGTTTCGATGGTCAGTAGATCGCCACCTACTTGCGTCCATGCTAAGCCAGTTACTTGGCCGATACGGTTGCTTTCATCCGCTTTACCGAAGTCATGACGTTGCACACCTAAGTACTCTTTCAGGTTATCAATGTTAACCGTTACAGATTTAAGGCTGCTGTCTAACAAGATATTCTTCACTGCTTTACGACAGATCTTAGAGATTTCACGCTCTAGGCTACGCACACCCGCTTCACGCGTGTAGTAACGAATGATGCCGATGATTGCAGAGTCTTCAATCTCAATCTCATTAGGCTTAAGACCGTTGCGTTGAACTTGCTTGTCCAATAGGTGGCTCTTAGCAATGTTCAGCTTCTCATCTTCTGTGTAACCCGACAGACGAATCACTTCCATACGGTCCAATAGTGGGCCCGGAATATCCATCGAGTTAGACGTTGCAACAAACATCACATCAGATAAATCGTAATCGACTTCTAGGTAGTGATCGTTAAATGCGTTGTTTTGCTCAGGGTCTAGTACTTCTAGAAGCGCAGAAGATGGGTCGCCACGCATATCAGAAGACATCTTATCGATTTCATCTAATAGGAACAGTGGGTTCTTAACACCAACTTTAGACATCTTCTGGATTAATTTACCCGGAAGTGAACCGATGTACGTACGACGGTGACCACGAATCTCAGCTTCATCACGAACACCGCCTAGCGCCATACGTGTGTACTTACGACCCGTTGCCGCGGCAATCGAACGGCCTAGCGAAGTTTTACCAACACCAGGAGGACCAACAAGACAAAGGATTGGGCCTTTTAGTTTGTTGATACGGTTTTGTACTGCCAAGTATTCGAGAATACGTTCTTTAACACGCTCTAAGCCGTAGTGATCTTCGTTTAAGATCTCTTCCGCTTTCGCTAAATTCTTTTTAACTTTTGAACGCTTAGCCCAAGGAACGCCTACCATCCAATCAATGTAACTACGTACTACTGTTGCTTCAGCAGACATTGGCGACATCATTTTCAGTTTTTGCAATTCTTGCTCAGTTTTTTCACGAGCTTCTTGAGGCATTTTTGAGTCTTCGATCTTCTTCTTCAGAGTCTCGAATTCATCAGGCGCGTCGTCCATCTCGCCCAGTTCTTTCTGAATCGCTTTCATTTGCTCATTCAGATAGTACTCACGCTGAGACTTTTCCATCTGTTTCTTAACGCGGCCACGGATGCGTTTTTCAACTTGCAGGATATCAATTTCTGACTCCATTTGGCCCATCAAGAATTCCAGGCGTTCCGTCACATCTGAAATTTCTAGAACGTGCTGCTTATCTACCAGTTTAAGTGGCATGTGCGCAGCAATCGTATCAGCAAGGCGAGCAGCCTCATCAATACCGTTCAGCGAGGTTAGAACCTCTGGTGGAATCTTTTTGTTCAGCTTAATAAAGCCTTCGAATTGATTGATCGCACTGCGAACAACCACTTCTTGTTCTTTTTCGTCAAGTTCTGAGGTTACAACGTATTCGGCATCCGCTAAGAAAAACTCACTCTCTTTGAACTGGTGAATTTTTGCACGCTGCTGACCTTCGACAAGTACTTTTACGGTACCATCTGGCAGCTTTAGCAACTGAAGAATAGTAGCGACTGTACCTACGTTAAATAGGTCGTCGATTGAAGGCTCATCAGTGTCCGCTTCTTTCTGCGCTACAAGTAGTACTTGTTTGTTAGCTTCCATTGCCGATTCAAGGCAAGTAATCGATTTTTCACGACCGACAAACAATGGAATAACCATGTGTGGGTAAACCACTACATCACGTAGAGGTAGCACGGGGATTTCGATACGCTCGGAACGTTCCAAGTTCATATATTTCTCTCTTCCGCTTTAACTTATAAAGCAGTATATGGGGCTTAAACGACTGGATTCAATGGAAGAATAAAAAAAAGGAGGTAATTGCTTACCTCCTTTTTCAATTTGAGTGTGTAGTCTTAAAAAGACCTACTCTGCAACAGCTGCTTGGTTATCTGAGTTACTGTAAATCAATAGTGGTTCTGACTCACCATTAATTACCGACTCATCAATCACAACCTTGCTTACATCAGTTGAAGATGGCAGTTCGTACATAGTTTCTAGTAGAACACCTTCCAAGATAGAGCGTAGACCACGAGCACCCGTTTTACGGTTCATTGCTTTCTTCGCAATTGCGCGTAGGGCGTCTTCACGGAATTCTAACTCTGTATCCTCAAGTTCAAATAATGCAGCGTACTGTTTTGTCAGTGCATTCTTTGGCTCACAAAGGATTTGGATTAGCGCTTCTTCATCAAGCTCTGTCAGTGTTGTTGTAACAGGTAGACGACCAATAAATTCTGGAATCAAACCATACTTCACTAGATCTTCAGGTTCTACTTGAGTGAACAGTTCACCGATAGTTTTGGTTTCGTCTTTTGAACGCACTTCTGCGCCAAAGCCGATACCTGAACCTGTTTCTACACGTTGCTCAATCACTTTATCTAGGCCGGCAAACGCACCACCACAGATAAATAGGATCTTAGACGTGTCCACTTGCAAGAACTCTTGCTGTGGATGCTTACGACCACCTTGAGGTGGAACTGAAGCCACTGTACCTTCAACAAGTTTTAATAGAGCTTGCTGTACACCTTCACCAGACACGTCACGCGTGATCGATGGGTTTTCAGCTTTACGAGAAATCTTATCGATTTCATCGATGTAAACAATGCCGCGTTCCGCTTTCGCTACGTCGTAATCACATTTCTGAAGCAACTTCTGGATGATGTTTTCAACATCTTCGCCCACATAACCCGCTTCGGTTAGTGTTGTTGCATCTGCCATTGTGAAAGGAACGTCTAGGAAACGAGCCAGTGTTTCAGCCAGTAGGGTTTTACCACTACCAGTAGGACCGATAAGAAGAATGTTACTCTTACCTAGCTCTACGCCTTCAGCCGTCGTATCACCATTACGTAAACGCTTGTAGTGGTTATATACTGCAACTGCTAGCACTTTTTTCGCGTATTCTTGACCGATTACATAGTCGTCAAGATGCTCACGAATCTCACGCGGCGTTGGCAGCGATTCCGATTCTTTCTTTGGAAGAACATCTTTAATTTCTTCACGAATAATGTCGTTACAAAGATCGACACATTCATCACAAATGTAAACAGAAGGACCTGCGATTAACTTGCGAACTTCGTGCTGGCTTTTGCCACAGAAAGAGCAGTAAAGCAATTTACCGCTACCACCCTCTTTGCTTTTATCTGTCATTCGCTAACCTCTTAGCCTTTACTCTCTATGTTTGAGTGTATATCAATTTGAATCACTTTGCGTTAAACAATTGCCCTGCAATTATTGACCGCGGTGATTAAGAACTGAATCCACCAAACCGTATTCTACAGCCTGATCAGCAGACATGAAATTGTCACGATCTGTATCACGCTCAACAACCTCTAGAGGCTGACCTGTGTGCTCTGCCAATAGTTTGTTTAGCTTTTGCTTGATCGTTAGGATCTCTTGCGCGTGAATTTGAATATCAGACGCTTGGCCTTGGAAGCCGCCAAGTGGCTGGTGAATCATTACACGTGAGTTTGGAAGCACGTGACGCTTACCCGGAGTACCACCCGCTAGTAAGAATGCACCCATAGAGCAAGCTTGACCCATACATACTGTGCTCACGTTTGGCTTGATGAACTGCATTGTGTCATAGATAGACATGCCCGCTGTTACGCTACCGCCAGGTGAGTTGATGTAAAGATAGATATCTTTGTCTGGGTTTTCTGATTCCAAGAAAAGCAGTTGAGCCACGACAAGATTTGCCATGTGGTCTTCCACTTGACCTGTTAAGAAAATGATACGTTCTTTTAATAGACGAGAATAAATATCGTAAGAACGTTCACCACGGGAAGTCTGTTCAACCACCATAGGAACTAGTGCGTCCATAATCGATGGCATTGTATTTTTTTCTTGGTAGCTCATATTCTTATGTCCCTAAAATAAATGGCCCGAATGATTAAATCATACGGACCATTGTTAGCAGAATTGTTGACCGTACGTCAACCTTCTACGTCAGATATTACTATATTAAGCAGGTTGCTGATTCATTAGCTCGTTGAAGCTAACTTCTTTATCAGAAACTTGAGCTTTAGCGATGATTGCATCAATAGCTTGCTCTTCTAGAGCAACATTGCGCATGTTGTTCATCATTTGCTCGTTTTGCTCGTAGTAAGCAATAACTTCTGTTGGATCTTCGTATGCTGTAGCCATCTCTTCGATGATAGCTTTAACTTTCTCGTCATCAGCTTTTAGCTCTTCAGTCTTGATTACTTCACCAAGAAGAAGACCTACAACTACGCGACGTTTAGCTTGCTCTTCGAACAGCTCACGTGGAAGTTGGTCAGCAGCTTCAGTGTTACCACCGAAACGTTGAGCAGCTTGTTGACGTAGAACACCGATCTCTTGATCGATTAGAGCAGAAGGTACGTCGATGTTGTTTTCGTTAACTAGACCGTCGATTGCTTGCTCTTTGATGCGGTTCTTAACTGCTTGCTTAAGCTCACGCTCCATGTTCTTACGAACTTCAGCTTTAAGGCCTTCAACGCCTTCAGCTGCGCCGAACTTAGAAACGAATTCTTCGTTTAGTTCTGGAAGCTCACGAGCTTCAACTTTGTTCAGCTTGATAGAGAACTTAGCAGCTTTACCTTTTAGGTTTTCAGCGTGGTAATCTTCTGGGAAGTTTACTTCGATTTCGAATTCCATACCTGCTGTTTTACCAACGATACCGTCTTCAAAACCAGGGATCATGCGACCAGCGCCCATCTCTAGTGGGAAGTTCTCAGCTTTGCCGCCTTCAAACTCTTCACCGTCGATAGAACCAACGAAGTCGATAGTTGCACGAGAACCAGCGTCAGCAGCAGCTTCAACTTCAGTCCAAGTCGCTTGTTGCTTACGTAGAGTTTCGATCATCTCTTCAACGTCAGTTTCTTTAACTTCTACTGCTGGTTTCTCAACAGTGATGTTTTCTAGACCTTTCAGCTCAACTTCTGGGTAAACTTCAAAAGTTGCGTTGAATACTAGGTCAGCGCCTTCGTTGTTTTCAACTGGTGCGAAAGTAGGTGCGCCAGCTGGGTTGATTTTCTCTTTAACGATCGCTTCGATGAAGTGACGTTGCATTACTTCGCCCATCACGTCTTGACGTACTGCTTTGCCGTACATTTTAGCAACCATCTTCATTGGCACTTTGCCTTTACGGAAGCCATCGAAACGACGGTTTTTCGCGATGTTGCGTAGTTCAGCTGTAACTGCATCTTCGATGTTAGCAGCAGGAACAGTAATATTAAGACGGCGCTCTAGGCCTTCTAGCGTTTCAACAGTAACTTGCATTATATAAACCTCAAAACTGGCTCAGTAATCTGAGCATATGAGCCGTAACTTAGCTTTAATTCAAAAGCCGACGTTGTTGGCTGCATCCTTGTGTAGTGCTCTATCCGAACACCTAATTTAAAATCGAGCATTGATGTCTGAATTGATTATTCAACCAAACACCAGACTAATCAGCGATATCTTCGTTCTTCACGCGTCGATTAAAACGCAATAAAGCTTGTTTTCGAAAACAAGAAAGGTATCTCCGATTAGCCTCAGGACAGAAATTTTAGACGCGACATTCTAGCGATCTGTTTAATCTCTGTCGAGCCGTTCACCTCTGCATGATGATGAATGCTCTAAATTCGTCCAACTAAATGATACAAAAACGATCAAATCATCACTTAGCACAACAGAAATGGGGACAATAGCGACTTTTTCAAGGGAATCGAGGGCTTTTTTTGCTAAAAACCTTAAAAAGAGATCTTGCTCTTGTTTTACCCCTCAGAGTCGATAACTTTTTCAACAATCCCCGTTACAAACCCTTAACCTACATCCATCTGGCGACTGTCTACTTTCAGCAAACACTACCGCTATTTGCTACCATAAATGAGAGAAGACGGGCTTGATTGATTACCAAAGAAATTAGCGGAGAGCCTTAATGTTTCAAGCTTTTAGAATCCCAATACTATTAATGGCCATATACAGTCTACTGATGGTCTTTGGCGGTCATTGGGTGTGGAGTACAAGTCATGAAAGTTTGTTAAATGATCATCAATCTAAGCTAGACCGCTTTTCGGTTCATATTTCAAGCCAGCTGGATAAGTTCGCGCACATTCCCGAGCTGCTTTCAAAAGACAAAGAACTGGTCGATGCCCTTCACTCTCCAAGTAACTCTGCGCAAATCGAACTCACCAATCGCTATCTAGAGCACGTAAATTCGGTGATTCAAGCGTCCGACACTTATCTATTAGACAGCATTGGCACCACTATCGCAGCCAGTAACTGGAATCAACCGCATTCTTTTATTCGTCGAAACTTTGCTTTCCGTCCCTACTATCAAGAAGCCATTCAGGGCAATGAAAATCAATATTTTGCGCTAGGTTCAACGTCTGGGAAGCGAGGCTATTATTATTCTTATCCGGTCTCCTATGCCGCTGAGATTATTGGCGTCATTGTCGTAAAGATGGATTTATCGCTGATTGAAGCAAGTTGGAAAGGCAAACAGAGTTTTTTTGTTGCTGACGATAAAGACCAAATCGTATTCATGTCGAGTAATCCTGAATGGCTGTTCAAAAGCCTTCAGCCGCTGAGCCAAGCACAGCAAGCTCGAATTCAAGAAAGCAGACAATATCTCGATACCAAAATAGAAAGCCTTCACTTCTCTGGTGATTTCGAGAGTGCTACTAGCAATATTGAGTCTCCGCACAAGCTCGTCCAAGAGCAATTCTTTAGCTCTTCACGCTTCTTAGCAGAACCGAAACTCACTATACGAGTATTTTCTCCAACCCACTTAGTTTGGTGGGATCTGGTGGCTTACCTAGTGGTTTTGAGCCTTATCTTTGCGATTATTTATCTAACGATGCAGCTCTATCACCATCGACAACAAAGGCGTGCCCAAATTGATAGGCTGCAATCTGAAGCCAAGCAAAAGCTAGAATTTCAAGTGCTTGAGCGCACATCAGAGCTGCACGTCGAGATTAAACATCGTATCGAAACCGAACATGTACTGAGACAGACACAAGACGAACTCATCCAAGCCGCCAAACTGGCGGTGCTAGGGCAAATGTCGGCAAGCATAAGCCACGAGTTGAATAACCCTCTCGCTGCGATTCGCAGTTATGCCGACAACGGCCGACTGTTTCTTGCCAAAGAAAAGATCGATCGTGTCGATGACAACCTCTCGCGAATCTCGGCGCTCACTGATCGCATGGCGAAAATCAGCCACCAGCTTCGCTCTTTTGCCAAGAAATCCACCGCGGAAGAGCTACACACGTTGCAGATACTTCCCGTATTGCACTCGTCAAGAGAGCTGATGAAACCACAACTCAAGAGTGAACGAGTTAAGGTCAACGAACTCCCTGAAACCTTTGATGCTTGCGTGCTCGCCAACACCATTCAATTGGAACAAGTGGTCATCAATTTGCTGACCAACGCGATTCAGGCAATGGAACAACAAGACGACAAGCAATTAGCTATTCTGTTAGAGATTAGGGAGTCCGACCATCAACAAGCCAGCACCTTGCTGATTCATGTCGATGATAATGGCCCCGGCTTCACTTCCTCTTCGAGCGGAGATTTTTTTGAACCTTTCCATACCACCAAGAAAAACGGACTTGGACTTGGGTTATCGATTTCTCAACAAATAATCAGCGGAATCAACGGCAAACTCGTTACCGGTCACAGCCCTCTAGGTGGCGCTCGATTCAGCATAGAGTTGCCCCTTCTTGAACACCAGCACCAGCAACAAAAACAGCAAGAAGAACCATTACGTAAAGCAAAAACAACAGACTGAGATTAAACCGTTAACAAGCTAGCTATTTAACAAGCGAGTCAACCAACAAGCAAAAAACTCAGCGATAATCAGAATACAAAGAAGTAAAGGAATCACTATGTGTCACGTCTATTTCATTGATGATGAATCCGACCTAAAAATGGCGATTGAACAGAGCTTTGAGCTCGCCGATATTGAAGCGGAGTTCTTTCCCGATGCCGAATCTGCTCTGCTCGCAATTCAAGAGAACGGCTTACCCCACGTAATCATCACTGATATCTGTTTACCGGGTATTTCCGGGCATGACTTGCTCAACACCGTAATGCACAAAGACAAAGAAGTCCCCGTAATCATGATCACTGGCCACGGCGATATTTCGATGGCGGTACAAGCGATCCAAGATGGCGCCTATGACTTCATCGAAAAGCCGTTCGCCAATGAACGTTTAATCGAAACCACCAAACGAGCAATAGAAAAACGTCAACTCACACTCGAGAATCTTGAATTGAAGCGCTCTTTAAAGGCCAGTAAAGCGCTTGGGCCGAGAATCATTGGTGACACGCAATCAATGACCGACCTGCGTTCTATCATCACTCATGTGGCAGATACTAACGCTGACATTTTACTCTTTGGTGAAACTGGCACAGGCAAAGAGTTGGTCGCACGCTCTCTACATGAACAAAGCAGCCGGCGAGAACAAAACTTCGTCGCCGTCAATTGCGGTGCGGTACCTGAAAACCTAATAGAGAGTGAACTGTATGGTCATGAGAAAGGTGCGTTCACTGGCGCAGAAAGCAAGCGAGTGGGTAAATTTGAATTTGCTCAAGGCGGAACTCTATTCTTAGATGAAATTGAGTCCATGCCGATGCAGGCACAAATTCGCCTGTTGCGCGTCTTACAAGAGCGCGTTATTGAAAGGGTTGGCTCAAACGGTTTAGTGCCTCTCGATATTCGAGTAATCGCCGCAACCAAAGTCGACCTAAAAAAGGCGGCTGAAGAAGGCGTTTTCCGCCAAGACCTCTATTATCGACTCAACGTTGTGACCCTAGATTTACCGCCATTAAGAAGCCGTCAAGAAGACATCCCTGCACTCTTCCACCACTTCTTACTGGTCGCTGCTGCACGTTATGGCAAGACAGCACCAGCACTTCCCCAAAAGGAGCTGCACGCGCTTTTAGCTCATGATTGGCCGGGAAATGTACGAGAATTGCGTAATACAGCTGAGCGGTTTGTACTTTTAGGTAAGCTTTCTCACTTATCAGACAACACCAATCAAGTCACTCAAGAACTGTCTTTGGCAGAACTGGTATCTGACTTTGAGAAAAACACGTTAAAACAAGCACTTATTGAGTGTAATGGCAGCATAAAAGAGACTATGGATAGACTGCAACTTCCACGAAAAACCCTCTACGATAAAATGCAAAAACACCAACTAGTTAAAGAGTCATACCGACAGAGCGAAAACTAAATTAAATTTGGGAGCAAGATCACCTATACTTATTTCACAACAGGATGTTATGCAACCAAGGTAGTAAGGAGGTCATTGTGGGTGAGAAAACTAAAGTTCCCTCGATCACCGATACGTTTGAAATTGACGGTATTTTTTACACTGACAATCATGTCAACTTAGACACTCCAGAGTTAGAGGCAAAAAGAGCGCTGTATGAGCCGATTGATTCTGGCTCTCGATATGGAAAAATCATTGATGAGGAGGTTTAGCCCTCCCCATCACTTCGCTATGATTTCACTCTCTATTTCGTGATGATCTCCGGCCCCATCAAGGTAGTCGGTAACCATGTTGATACCCAAGGTACGTAGGTTACGATAATCAGGAATAAGAACATCACGCCAACCCATGGCAGTGCGGCTTTTACTACGTTCATCATCGACATCTTGGCAACCCCTGCGGTCACAAACAAGTTGAGCCCCACAGGCGGTGTTATCATCCCTATCTCCATGTTCACCACCATCATGATGCCTAGGTGAATTGGGTCGATGCCCAGTGCAATTGCAATTGGGAATACCAATGGCGCAACGATGATAAGCAAGCCTGATGGCTCCATGAACTGCCCACCAATCAAGAGTAGAACGTTCACCACAATCAAGAAGGTGATCGGCCCTAAACCTGCAGACAACATGGATTCCGTGATCATCTGAGGAATGCGCTCCTCTGTCAGTACATGCTTAAGAATCAGAGCATTGGCAATGATAAACAACAACATGATGGTCAGCTTACCCGCATCATAGAGCGTGTCTTTGGTGTCTTTATGGAAAAACGTTTGGAACACTTTCACCAAAGCAGGCTTTGTATTTTTCTTGTCCGCAAACGGCCCCATATCTTTGTAGATAAAGTTGGCAATGAAGAACGCGTAAACCGCTGCAACAGCCGCCGCTTCTGTCGGAGTAAAGATACCGCCGTAGATACCACCTAAAATGATAACAATCAGCAACAAGCCCCAGCTCGCATCCTTCGCGGCTGCGAACATCTCACCCCAGCCTACAAATGGTTGTGCAGGAATTTTCTTAATACGTGCTGCAATGTAGATAGCTATCATCAACATCACGCCCGCCAACAGGCCAGGAATCACACCGCCTAAGAACATACGACCGACAGATACATCCGTCGCCGCAGCGTAAACCACCATAACGATAGATGGTGGAATCAAGATACCCAACGTACCCGCGTTACAGATAACCCCTGCCGCGAACTCTTTTGTGTAGCCGTTTTTGATCATACCAGCGATAACAATACTACCGATTGCCACTACCGTTGCTGGAGACGACCCAGATAACGCTGCGAACATCATACACGCCACAACCGATGCCATTGCTAAACCGCCGCGGAACCAACCCACCATTGCAATAGCAAAACGGATAATACGTTTCGCCACACCACCAGTAGACATAAAGCTAGAGGCCAAGATAAAGAAAGGGATCGCTAAGAGTGTGTAGTGGCCTGCAAATGCATTAAACAGCGTTTGTGCAACGGATGCCAAAGAAGCATCTGAATGCATCAATAAGAATATGACGCTTGATAAACCGAGGGAAATCGCAATTGGTACACCGACCAACATGAAAGCAATTACCATTAAAAATAGAAATAACATTGCCATGATTAGTCTTCCTTACCGTTAGATTTTGTACCCGACTCGTTCGCCTTGTTTTGCTTAGTCGAGTCCAATACCGCTGTCGCGTCTTCATCAGAACCCGCTAACACATCAGCTTTCAATGCATCCAGCTCTTCTTCGGCTTCATGCCCCGCTATCATGCGGTCAAGCTTGCCTGTGACTACTTGGTAAGCAACTTGGGCAAAACGGAACGTCAGCATTGCCATACCAATAGGCAGTGCCATGTAAGGAATAAAACGTGGCAGTTTCTCGTATCGCTCGCCTTCATTCATCCAGTCGGCAAGGAACTGAAGCATCTCTGGCATTGGAATATCATCGGTCTCGTACCAAGCGCGCTCAGTCGCGAACGGGTACCAGTAATTCCAAGAACCTATAAGAAGTAAGATTGAGAATGCTAGGCAGCTTGTGACGGCGATTAACGCATACACTTTGCGTAGCTTTTCTGGGGCAAGGTTGATGATCACATCAACACCAATGTGGAAGTGTTTTTTAACGCCATAAGATGCGCCCACTAACACCATCCAAGCGAACATGAACACCGTCAGTTCTAGTGCCCATAAGATATTGCCATTGAATGCGTATCGAAATACCACATTGGCAAAAGTAAGTAGCGTCATTGCGCCAAGGAAAAATGCGATTAATGACTCTTCAATCACATCCGTAACTCTTCCGACTTTGGAAAAAAAAGAGGTTTCCAGTGCTGATTCGCTAGAATTTGGCTGTTCCATTTGAGGATTATCCATAATTGACTCCGCTTATAGTTATTTTAATGAGGAGTGGCGAAATTCACGCCACTCCCTTAGCGGTGTTATTGGTTTGAAGCTAACGCTGCATCGATAAGATCTGAACCGATGTCTTTTTCAAACTTCTTCCATACTGGTTGAAGCGCAGTTACCCATGCTTCACGCTGTTCAGGCGTAAGCGTACGAACTTCACCACCCGCTTCGATGATGTTGTTTTTGTTCGCTAGGTTAACTTTTGAAGATTCTGCGTTACGAGTCTCAGACACTTCTTGAACGATTGTGCCAAGTTGCGTACGTACATCTTCAGGTAGGTCTTTCCAGAAGTCGTTCGACGTTACTACGAGGTAATCAAGAATACCGTGGTTAGTTTCTGTCACGCCGTCTTGTACTTCAAAGAACTTCTTACCGTAGATGTTTGACCATGTGTTCTCTTGGCCATCGATAACCTTAGTTTGCAGGCCACCGTATACTTCTTTGAAAGACATCTTCTGTGGGTTAGCACCCAGTTGTTCAAACTGAGCCACCAATACGTCTGATGCTTGAACACGGAATTTCAAACCTTCCGCGTCTTCAGGATTGATAAGAGGTTTGTTTGCTGACATCTGTTTCATGCCATTGTGCCAAAACGCTAGGCCTTGAAGGCCACGACGCTTCATCGCGTTCTTCAGCTTTTCGCCAGACTCTGAGTTTTGGAAACGGTCAACAGCTTCTACGTCTTCAAATAGGAAAGGAAGGTCAAAAATGCGGTATTTCTTAGTGAACTTCTCAAATTTAGACAACGATGGCGCCGCCATTTGAACATCACCATTTAACAGGGCTTCTAGTACCTTATTATCATCGTAAAGTGTTGAGTTAGGGAAAACTTGCATACAAGCTTTGCCATTCATTTCCGTGTTTACTCGTTCTTCCAGTAAAGAAGCGGCAATGCCTTTCGGGTGCTTATCCGTATTGGTTACATGACTGAATTTAATCACGATTTCACCTGGATCACAGTTTGCAGCAGCATTAAAACTTGTGAGCGCCAGAGCAGAGACAGACAGCAGGGTAAGAGGCTTAAACATTATTATTCTCCTTAGTAAACAAAACAGCCCTTCAATGGGAACTGCGTGCTTTCACTAAGGCAATTAGCGCGCCACATTGACACAAACCATTAACAACCCTTTAACCATAAGGCTTCATGATATCTGCCTGCTGCAATCACCAACTCGCTGCAAAAATCAATGGGTGGGAAATGACACATAGAATATTTGTAAATGGGTGGGAGTTGACCAAAGCATCACTAATGGATACGGCCGAATGAGGTCTGACCAAGAGCCACATTGCCGATGATACCTTGAAGTAATTTCGACCTATCCTGTAGAGTGCTGCACAACTTAGTCAGATTTACACTTAATAAGAGTTGATACCAATGAGTCAGATCTACCATCACCCAGTACAAATTTACTATGAAGATACCGATCACTCAGGTGTGGTTTATCACCCTAATTTTCTAAAGTACTTTGAGCGTGCGCGCGAACATGTCTTGGGTAGCGATAAATTGGCGGAATTGTGGAACGAGCACGGACTAGGTTTTGCGGTCTATAAAGCCAACATGACTTTTCAAGATGGTGTTGAGTTCGCTGAGATCTGTGACATCCGAACTTCTTTTGAACTCGATGGCAAATACAAAACGCTATGGCGACAAGAAGTGTGGCGTAAAGATGCAACCAAACCTGCGGTGATTGGTGATATCGAAATGGTTTGCCTAGACAAAGACAAGCAACTGCAGCCCGTACCTGCCGAAGTATTAAAAGCGATGCTTGGCGAAACGAGCTAACTTCGTCTCACCAAACCAGCTTAAAAGAGATGAGACGACGAAAAGGTTCTCATCTCTAATTGCATTGGCAGACTCGCCCCACCAAGCGTAACAGCAAAGCGATACTTCTCATCCAACCTCCCCAAGCAACATTGCCAATCTGCAGAACTATCGGTTTGCTCAGTAACATCCAACCCAACTCCACTGTATATGCTGATTTCACCATGCAATCTAATTTCATCCTGCAAGTTTGGTTGAAAACCCGAAGCGTGAATGGACAATGTTTGCTCCGTCAGATTGGAAAATTCGAACGAAAAGCTTCGCAACGATGTGGCCAGCCCCTTGCCCGTCGCTTTGATATACGACTCCTTCAGCGCCCACAGATCGAAAAAGCGCTCTCTTTGTTCTTCTTTGCTGAGCTCAAGTAAATCTGTCAATTCCGTATCTGAAAAATAATGCTTCATGATCGAGTCGATATTGGTCGAGCTTCTTGCGTGTTCGATATCAACACCTAGCTGAACTTGCTTACCTTCTATCTGGCAAACTGCGATTAACAAATGTTCTTTGCTATGACTGATATTGAAATTCAGGCCGGTTTCTATTTGTTGTTTCTCAATTAATCTTGGCTTCCCTTTCTCACCATATTCAAAGCGCCACGCTTCAGGCATCAAATTAGAATAGCTAGACAGCACCTTTCTTAGGTAGTTTCGAACATACAGGGCCTGAATTTGAGATGAAGGCATTCGATAGCGCTCAACTTTGGCTATCTCGTCGGCCGTCAGTCTATTTTTGAGCTGAAATACATTGTCTGACTGGTCATTTAAGTTACTCAGAGAACATAGCCACAAATCAACAACGGGAGTTTTCATTTAACTCGAACTCACTTCTATAAATCACTCTTCAAAACACGATTGGAACAATCCAATCGAACAAATTTAACTCAGCTATGAATTAAGTGGAACCTAGAGAATACGGGAGGGAAACCCCCTTCATATGAGGACTTAAAACTAATTTCTCAAATAATAACAAATTAAAACACAGATCACACTTAGCCTTACAC